>CABPCX010000008.1 GCA_902406135.1 uncultured Eubacteriales bacterium | reverse complement strand
ATTACCATAAGACCGTTGAAGAAGTCTGTAAGTTCCCATACGAGGTCAAGCTTAAGAGTTGAGCCGATAACGATGAATATTACTACTATAAGAGAATAGATTTTTTCACATTTTTTACCAAACAGATATTCAGCATTGATTTTTCCGAAGAAGTGCCAGCCGAGTATTGTTGAGAAAGCGAAGAAAAGAAGACAGATGGCAATGAATATGTCGCCAAAGCTTCCGAATCCCTGTACAAAAGCCTGCTGAGTAAGGGCAATACCGTCTTTTCCGCTTTCCATAGCGCCTGTTGTGAGCACTGAGAATACTGTAAGGTTAAGGATGATAAATGTATCAATGAATACACCCATCATAGCTGTAAGACCCTGTTCGTGGGGTGTTTTTACAACGGCTCTTGCATGAGCGTGGGGTGTTGAACCCATACCGGCTTCATTTGAGAAAAGACCTCTTGCAACACCGTATCTGATGGCTTCTTTTACGCCGATACCTGCAGCGGCACCAAGCACAGCCTGGGGCTCAAATGCAGCCTTAATTATTGTAACGAATGCAACGGGTACCTGTCCTATGTGCATAAAGATGAGGATAAGGCTTCCTACGATATATACACAGGCCATTAAAGGTACAAGTTTTTCTACAACGGATGCAAGTCTTGATGTACCTCCGATAAATATAAATGCAGCAACAACAGCTATTACGATACCTACCGCGAGAGGAGGAATATTGACGTTTCTTGCCTGGAATACTGATGAGAATGCAGCTCCGATGGAGTTTGACTGTACCATATTACCCATAAATCCGAGGGCAAGTACAATAAACACAGCAAAAAGAGCGGCAAGGAATTTACCGAAGTTTCCTTTAAATGCCTGTCTTATGTAATAAACGGGACCGCCGTTTGTTTCTCCGTCTTTCACTACTTTATATTTCTGAGCGAGAGTTGCCTCTGCGTAAATAGTTGCCATCCCGAAAAATGCGCTGAGCCACATCCAGAAGATTGCACCGGGACCACCGCCGATAAGGGCTGTAGCAGCACCTGTAAGGTTACCTGTACCGACCTGAGCCGCTATGGCAGTTGCAGAGCCTGGAAAGAACTCATCTCGCCGTTTTTACTTTTTGCGCCTTTAAGCTTGATGTTGCTGAATACGAGCTTAAAAGCTTCACCGAATTTTCTTACCTGGATAAATCTGAGCCTGAAAGTATAGTAGATACCAGTACCGCACAGGATAATGAGCAGAAGTGAGTTCCACATAATACTGTTAGCCGATTTAACGAATTGCAAAATTGTTTCCATTTTCTTTTCCCCTTTAATTTTATTTACTTTATAAAAGCATAAAAATAAGAGCTTCCGCGTTTGCGTAAGCTCTCCAAAGAGTAGAACATTTGCAGCATATTGCGCCCCTGTCCTTTTGACTGAGAGATAAGCGTAAAATACGCTGTACACCTTCGGCGCTCCATAACGGAGACTCTCCAGAGTGTCTATATTGCAAAGACAAGTGATACTATAGCATAAAGAATATAAAGACAAGTGTTTTTCGTGAAAATACACTTGTCTTTGAGAATTATGTCATATTATACAAAATTTGACCCGTTAATCAAAGGTCATAGGTGTTATTCCTGCCAAATTTATAGGCGGTTTTTATTATGGCCTTTTCCTCGGGAGTAAGTTCGCGCTCCAGAGACTGGGTAAAGTATTTAAAAAGCAGTTTTGTATTTATTCTGCCCTGTTTAGCCTTTATTTTTCCTGTTTTAATATCGGAAGCTTTAAACCTTTCGGTAACAAGAACTTCGGGTTTTACCAGTTTGAATACTTCAGCCGTATAGACAGCATCATTAAGAGCATTATGAAAATCAGAAGTTATCTTTATATTCAAAAGTTCAACTGCATTTTTAAGTCCTATGGATCTGCCGGGCTCATATTTAAGATATGATGTGGCAAAGCTTTGTATATTCATATATCGGTCAGGAATCTTTGAAGCTTTAAGTTTATGGTATCTTATATTTCTGTAAAGAGACTTAATGTCATCGCTTCCCCAGGAGCAGAAAATATCTTCCGAGGGGTCCGCAAAATCGCAGAGGGCCTCATATACTTCGGAAAAATTATGACCGCTGTCCAGCATTTCCTGGGTAATGCCGGTTATTTTTTCCACATAAGGGTGTATGCGTTTATATATTACCGGTTTTATATAATAATTAAAATATCCAACAGTTTCGAGATTAGAATCAAGTTTAACGGCACCTATCTGTATTATCTCAAAGGGACATTCGGGATTGCTTGCCGGTGATGAACCTGTTTTAAAGTCAAAGGACTGATTAAATTCAAGATCAAAAACAATATAGTTCATTAAGTGTCCTCCAAAGAATTGATTAAGCCTGCATAAAAACAGGTACTAAATAAGTATAACATTTTTTTTGATAAGTACAACACTATTTGGCTTTAAGCCCAATAATTTTTGATATTGTATAATTGTCTGGCAGATGGTAAAATTTAATTAATGGAGGTGCTTATATGAGATTTGATTTTACTAATGAGGATATAGAGAAGGAATATAATAAAATTGAGCTTGAAGGCGAAGACGTAATTTTAATAGGCCAGTACATAGAAACCGTTGAAAATGAAGAAAATACTTATACGATAACAGGCGACGCCATAATTGAAGGCGAGCTTTACCATGATTTCGTCACTATTTTCGGTACTTTGGAAGCTCCCGCTGAGATGACAGCCAGGGATATAGCGGCCTGCGAGTGGGACTGGTTCGACTATGTATGTGACTAATAGTAAAAAATGCTGAATAAAATAAATGTATAGATATATGTTCAACAAAATTTGTCATAAAAATATGTAAATTATTTTGGACGATTTAAAGAAGGATTTACAAAACTTTTAAAGAATTATAAGAGTATAGAAAAATTAATAAAATACCACAACAAATAAAGGGGGAATTACCATGATTCAGATTCTTGCAGGTGAAAAAGGACAGGGTAAAACTAAAAGACTCATTGATATGGCCAATGAGGCTTCCAAAACCATTGACGGTAATGTTGTATTTATTGATGATGACAACAGACATATGTATGACTTACACTACGGTATAAGATTTGTTGAAACATCGATGTTTAAAATTTGTGACTATGAAGTTTTCATAGGATTCATTTATGGAATTCTCTCCCAGAACGGAGACATACAGAAAATATTTGTTGACGGTTTGAATAATATAATCAGATCACTTAACTCAGAGGATGTTGAAAACTTATGTGAAATCCTCGATAGAATTTCAAATGATTACAATGTTGACTTTGCACTGATTTACAGCGCTCCTTTATCAGCTGTTCCCGATCAGGTAAGAAAATTTGTCATTTGATATAAAATCGAATAAGTAACACAGCAGAACGAAAAGCTGTGTTTGAGATTACGACCCGGTTGTTTAAATAGGTTAAGCAGCCGGGTCGTTTGGTTTATATATGGTATTGTAAATATTTATTAGATTCTTGCAACTCCGCTTTTTCTTGCGGCCTCCATAACAGCTGTTGCAACAGCGTCTTTTACTCTGGGGTCAAAGGGCTTGGGAATAATGTATTCCGCAGAAAGCTCTTCATCTGATATAAGACTTGCAAGGGCATAGGCAGCCGCAGTCTTCATATCATCGTTAATGTCGGAAGCGCGTACATCCAATGCACCGCGGAATATGGCAGGAAAAGCAAGCACATTATTTATCTGATTAGGGAAATCGCTTCGGCCTGTACCTACAACGGCAGCTCCTGCTTTTATTGCCAGATCGGGCATTATTTCGGGCACAGGATTTGCCATGGGGAAAAGTATGGGTTTATCGGCCATGGACTTAACCATATCTTCCGTTACGATACCGGGAGCGGATGCGCCTATAAATACGTCAGCGCCTTTCATAGCGTCGGCAAGAGTTCCTTTAACAAGTTCCGTATTTGTTATCTCGGCCATTTGAGTTGTTATCTCATTCAGCCTGTCTCTTCCTTTGTAAATTATTCCTTTGCTGTCGCACATAATAACGTTTTTAAGGCCTACGGACATAAGCAGTTTTATAATGGCTACACCTGCGGCTCCTGCTCCGCTTATAACTACTTTTATGTCTTTTATATCCTTTCCGACTATTTTAAGGGCGTTTATAAGGGCCGCAAGGGTTACAACGGCGGTACCATGCTGGTCATCGTGGAATATGGGAATATCACAGCATTCCTTGAGACGTCTTTCTATTTCAAAGCATCTGGGAGAGGATATATCTTCAAGATTAACTCCGCCAAAGCTTCCGGCAAGGAGAGATACGGTCTCAACGATTTTGTCAACTTCCTTTGAACGTATGCAAAGAGGAATGGCATCTACTCCTCCGAATTCTTTAAAAAGCACACATTTTCCTTCCATAACAGGCATACCGGCTTCGGGTCCGATATCACCAAGACCAAGTACGGCTGTACCGTCGGTTACTACCGCAACGGTATTCCAGCGTCCTGTAAGCTCATAGCTTAAGTCTTTGTCCTTTTGAATTTCAAGACAGGGCTGAGCTACACCGGGGGTATAGGCGATGGAAAGGTCATTTTTATCCTTTATACTCATTTTGGGAACGACACTTAATTTTCCCTTCCATTCACGATGCATTTTAAGGGCTTCTTTAGCGTAATCCATAAAACTCCTCCTTTGTTTTTTATTTATATGATAATTTAAATTTGAGAATTTGTAAAATAAATATTGCCTATGATATAATAAATCAAACATATTATAAGAAAGGGTGTGGTCAAATGGAAAACACTGTTTTGAGCAGGATTTTAAAGGAAGCGGAAGATGAAGGACTTCATATTCTTTATGCACAGCTGAGGCAGGGCGGAGAAATAAAGGACGAGTTTAAAAGAGCGGTTAATAAGACAAGGCTTAATGCTTTTTCCGTCAGCAAGAGCTTTGTTTCAGCGGGAGCGGGCATTGCCCTTGAAGAAGGCCTTATAAGCAAAGACGAAAAGATATGTGATGCATTTTCGGAATATGTTCCAAAAAATGCTTCGGAAAACCTGCTTGATACAAAGGTTGAGCATCTGCTTACTATGACAACGGGACTGGCTAAGCCGCTGTTTTTTGCCGACGGTGCGGCAAGATATGTGGTAAAGGACTGGATAGAGTATTTCTTCAATGCTGAATTTGACCATGCTCCCGGTGAAAGATTTTTATACAGCAATTTTAATACATATATATTAAGCTGCCTTATTGAAAAAAGGGCAGGAGTAAATCTTCTTGAGTATTTGAGGTACAGACTTTTTGAACCCCTTGATATAGGAAATCCCGACTGGACCCTTTGCCCTAAGGGACATGTTCATGCGGCAAACGGGCTTTATATTAACATTGACGAGCTGGGACGTTTTGGCGAAATGCTGCTGAGATACGGAGAGTATAACGGAAAGCGCATTGTACCGAGAAAATATCTTGAGGAAGCAACCGTAAAACATACCGAAAGCCCGGGAAACTTTGGCTCAGAGTGCCTTAACTGCGGATACGGCTATCAGTTTTGGATGACACCCATTGAGGATACGTTTTTATGCTATGGAAATTATGGTCAGTACTGTCTGGTTATGCCTAAGAAGGATACTGTCATAAGCGTATTGTCCTTTGAAGGTTTCAGCTATCAGAAAATACTTGATATTATTGTAAAGTACGCGGCCGAAATATAAGTGGTGGATATATGAAGAACTATAGAAGAGAAAATACTTGGTTTTCGCTTTGCGGCCTTAACTGTGCTCTTTGCCCGATGCACAATATGGAAAACGGCTGTCCTGGCTGCGGAGGAGGAGAGGGGCATCAGTCCTGTGCTAAAATCAGATGTGCTATAGAAAGAAAAGTTGGAGAATTCTGTTTTGAATGTATGGAATATCCCTGTGAAAAATATGCAGGTGTTTCCGAAACAGACAGTTTTATGACTTATCTAAATATTTTTAAAGATGCAGAATACGCAAAAACAAAGGGCATAGATGAATATAAAAGTATAATTGACAGAAAAAAGGCTGTACTGGATAAGCTTTTGGAAAATTACAATGACGGGTGCAGAAAGAGTATGTTTTGTACAGCAGTAAATCTTTTAGATGAAGAATCACTTTATAACGCTGTTTTAAGCATAGAAAATCAGGTTAAAAACGATATGCCTCTTAAGAAAAAGGCAGCAGAAGCAGCCAGGATAATAAAAGAAACTGCTGCTGAAAAGGGAATTTCACTGAAATTAAGAAAGAACAAAAAATAAATGTGCAGATGATAAAATCTGCACTTTTTTATTTATTAAGTCGATTTAATTATATTCTAAATAAAGAATTATTGACATATGCCAGTAATGGTGATATACTGCGGATAGTAAATGGCATATGCCAGTAAAGAAAGGAGGGTATATATGCCAAGGCCATGTAAAAGACGCAGAATATGCTCATTACCTGAAAATTATAGTTTTGCTCCGACAGACAATAAGGCTGTTACGGATACACTTTTTATGAGTATTGATGAATATGAGGCTGTAAGGCTCATTGACCTTGAAAAGCTCAGTCAGGAAGAATGTGCAAAAAGTATGAACGTGTCAAGGACTACGGCACAGTCCATATATAACAGCGCAAGGACTAAGCTGGCTGAATGTCTTGTAAAAGGCAAGGCTTTAAAGGTTGAAGGCGGTGACTATATCCTCTGTGAAGAAAGTACGGGAAAATGTGGATTTTGCCGTAAAAAACAGTCTCAGAACATATAAAGGAGGAAATTTGTGAGAGAGTTTAAACTTCCCTATGGAAAAGAAAAAATGGTATTAAAGGTTGAAGAGGATCATCTTGGAGGAGTTCTTGTTTCAAAGATCCATGACTATGACCCCGGCAAAAGTGGGGAGGAGCTTGTAAGAGAAGCTGTTGAAAAGCCCATAGGAACACCCAGACTTAAAGATATGGCAGAAGGAAAAAAGAAAATAGTTGTAATATCTTCTGACCATACAAGACCTGTTCCCAGCCATATCATTATGCCTGTAATACTTGAAGAAATAAGAAAAGGCAATCCGGACGCAGAAATAACAATCCTTGTGTCAACAGGACTGCACAGAGCAACAACAAAGGAAGAACTTATCGGAAAATACGGAGAAAAGATATGCAGCCGTGAAAAAATAGTCGTACATGACTGTGATGACGGAAACAATCTTGTATATATCGGAAAACTGCCCTCAGGCGGAAAACTTATTATAAACAGACTTGTTGCGGAAGCTGACCTTGTGGTAGCCGAAGGATTTATAGAGCCCCACTTCTTTGCAGGATTCTCAGGCGGAAGAAAGAGCATACTTCCCGGAGTTGCCAGCAGAGAAACAGTTATGTATAACCATAACTCAGCTTTTATAGCAAGCCCCTATGCAAGAACAGGAATAATCGAAGGAAACCCCATTCACAATGATATGCTTTATGCGGCACGTGCTGCAAGACTTGACTTTATTGTGAATGTTGTAATTGATGCGGAACATGAGCCCATATATGCCGTTGCAGGTGACTGTGACCTGGCACATAGAGCGGGAAGAGAATTCCTTCTTTCAAAATGTGAAGTAAAAGCGGTTCCTGCGGATATAGCGGTATCTACAAACGGAGGATATCCCCTTGACCAGAACATATATCAGTCAGTTAAGGGAATGACAGCCGCAGAAGCTACAGTAAAAGAAGGCGGAGTAATAATAATGCTTTCTAAGGCTGACGACGGACATGGCGGCGAATCTTTCCATTCCACATTTAAAAATGAAAAGGATATAAATAAACTTATGCAGTCATTCCTTGACAGAAAGCCTGAAGACACCATAGTTGACCAGTGGCAGTCACAGATACTTGCCAGAGTAATGCTCAAGGCAAAGGTTATATTCGTATCAGACGCACCCGATGAACTTGTGGAAGATATGAGTATGATACCTGCCCATTCAATTGAAGAAGCTATGAATAAAGCCGTAGCCATTATTAATAATGATAACTATAAGGTGACCGTCATTCCCGATGGAGTTTCGGTTATTGTAAAAGAATAAATGGAGGTAATATTATGAAGATAGCAGTAACTTACGAAAACGGAAATATATTTCAGCATTTTGGACATACGGAACAGTTCAAAATTTATGAAACAGAAGGAAACGAAATAAAGAACAGTGAAGTTGTTGATACAAACGGCAGCGGACACGGTGCTCTTGCTCAGTTTTTACAGGAAAGAGGAGTAAACACACTTATCTGCGGAGGAATAGGCGGAGGAGCTAAAAATGCCCTTGCTGAGGCAGGCATCACTCTTCTTGGCGGAGTAAGCGGTTCTGCTGACGAAGCTGTAAAGGCATATATTGCCGGAAATCTTGTATATAATCCTGACATTGAATGTGCTCATCACGAGCATGAACACGGCCACGGCGGAGACTGTGGAAGCCACGGATGCGGAGAACATCACTGCGGCGGACATAATTGCTGATAAAGGGCGATAAAATGAAACAAATCAAGTCAAACTGTGAAATGTGTGAATATTATCTGTATGATGATGAATATGACTATTACTACTGCGATATGGAGCTTGACGAAGACGAAATGTATGACTTTGTCACAGGAAACATAGGAGACTGTCATTATTTCAGATACAGAAACGAATACAGATATGTAAACAAGCAAATATAAGAAAAACCTTCCGCATAAAAAGCGGAAGGTTTTTTTATTACTTAAGCGGTATGCAGAATTCACATAAATGCTGGGATATTTTTTGCGCCGAATATCTTTCTATAATAGGTTTTTTAAAATCTGCCGGCAATGATGACAAAAGGTTCCCTATATTTTGCCAGAAATCGGAGACAGCCTCAACAGTGTGGGGGATTTCAAAGACAGCATATTTTCCGGAATCTATTTTTCTTGTGTCCAGATTTATGTTGTTATTTTCATTTATAATAACTCCAACATCATATCTGAGGTTACCGGGAGCCGTTGTTTTAGGGTCATCTAAAGCTATTCCTAATATAACTGTATTATCATTAAAAAGATTGTGTTATTTCAGATGGTTTTTAAATTTTTCCATCAACAATGTATTTTCATAACCGTATTTTCCTATTCTGCGCATATATCCGATTGTTATATTTTCAAAGTTTTCTATTTTCAAATTTATGCCCTCCAATATAATTATTTTTACTATCAGGCCTGATGATAAGATAGTAAGGGCAATTAAATTGATTTTCAATATATTTTTTAAAATAATATAAAAACCTTGAATATATTTATTTGAAAAAATAAAAAATTCTGCACCATTTTGGTATATGAAGCATAGAATATAAAAGACCGCCGCTTTGAGGGGTGAATTTAATTGTCCTCTTTCTTACGTGGAACATGCGCATCTTTCCCAAAACCACTTAGCGAAGAAGAAGAATCAGAATGCATTGAAAAATATAAAAACGGAGATACTGACGCCAGAAATATACTTATCGAGCATAATTTGAGACTTGTGGCCCATGTGGCTAAAAAATATACATCATCGGGAAGGATAGCTTCGGTTGATTTTGATGATATTATTTCTATAGGCACCATAGGCCTTATAAAGGGAATAGATTCATTCAATGCTGATAAAAACGTAAGGCTTGCGACCTATGCCGCAAGGTGTATAGAAAATGAAATATTAATGTATATAAGAAGTTCAAAAAAATACAGCAATGATATGTTTCTCCAGGACCCGGTAGGCCATGACTTTGACGGAAACGAAATAACCGTAATGGATATGGTCAAATCCGATGATGACCCGGTCCCTGATGAAGTCAGTGACAGAATAGATATAATGCGTATGATACAAAAAATAGAAGAAGTACTGGATGAGCGCGAAAGAGAAATAATAAAAATGAGATATGCCATTTACGGCGGAGAAGAAATAACCCAGAGAGAAATAGCAGCAATGCTTGGAATATCACGTTCCTATGTTTCAAGAATAGAAAAAAAGGCACTTAAAAAAATCAGTGCCTGTCTTAACGATTAAATAATATATTAAATTTTGAAGCCCAGAATATACGGGCTTCGTACATAGCCTTAGCTAATCAGAAATCATTATTTTCTTCATTATCATTGTCAAAGATATCATCAATTATATCGTTGAATCCGTCCTTTTCCTTTTTATCCTTTTCTTTATTTATCATATTAAAAATTAGAAAATCTTCAAATCCCATTACTTTGCCTCCGTTATTAGAGCTTTTTTCCGCATCTTGGGCAGTAGTCAAAACTTCTGTCAACTACACTTCCACATTGAGGGCATCTTTTTTCGTATGTACCGTAATTAACAGGAGTCAAATCAGAGGGCGTTATTATTACATCTTTTCCCGATGCTATCTGTCTGCCTTTTTCTTCATTTAACATATATAATGTGCCGCAGCACTCCATTTCAACATAATACTGTCTGTTCCATTTAAAAACAGGTATAAAAAACAGGCTTAAACATGTATATGTCATATATACTACAGCTTTTCCCGCATTTGAGCAGAAAGGGCATATTATACTGAAAAGCTGGTCAAATCTTTTTCGGCCTTCGGTTATTCCCATTATAAAAAACATATAATCACCTCAGTGAATATTTTATGTTATTTTATTCTTTCATACAAGTATAATTAGATAAACAGTGGGGCATTTTATCATATTATAAACAAATTTTTATAAATAAATGGTTTTATATATTTCCAATATGTGCTATAATTTTTATATATGGAAATCCGAAAACACAGATTTTTAATCTATATTAATTTTATTATGTTTTTGGTTCTTAAAAAACAATACTAATTAGGAGGAATAATTATGGTAAAAGTTGGTATTAACGGTTTTGGTCGTATCGGAAGACTTGTTCTCCGTGCTTCTCTTACAAGAGATGATGTTCAGGTAGTTGCTATCAATGACCCTGCTATCAGCGTTGACTATATGGTTTATATGATGAAATATGATTCAGCTCAGGGACGTTTCCAGGGCGAAGTCAGCGAAAAAGACGGAAAACTTGTTGTAAACGGAAAAGAAATTACTGTTTATGCACTTATGGACCCCGCTGAAATTCCTTGGAAAGAAGCCGGCGCAGAATATATTGTTGAGTCAACAGGTCTTTTCACAACAACAGAAAAAGCTTCAGCTCACTTTAAAGGCGGCGCAAAGAAAGTTATCATTTCAGCTCCTTCAGCTGATGCACCTATGTTTGTTATGGGCGTAAACAATGATAAGTATACAAAAGATATGAACGTTATTTCAAACGCATCATGTACAACAAACTGCCTTGCTCCTCTTACAAAAGTTATTCACGACAACTTTGGTATTGTTGAAGGACTTATGACAACAGTACACTCAACAACTGCTACACAGAAAACAGTTGACGGGCCTTCTAAGAAGGACTGGAGAGGCGGACGTGCTGCTTCTGCAAATATAATTCCTTCATCTACAGGCGCAGCTAAAGCCGTAGGCAAGGTAATCCCTGAACTTAACGGAAAACTTACAGGAATGAGCTTCCGTGTACCTACAATCGACGTATCAGTAGTAGACCTGACATGCAGACTCGAGAAACCCGCAACATATGAGGAAATCAAAGCAGCAGTAAAGAAAGCATCAGAAAATGAACTTAAGGGCATCCTTGACTACACAGAAGATGATGTAGTATCAAGCGACTTCCTTGGAGACCCTCATACATCAATCTTTGATGCAAAAGCAGGTATCGCACTTAACGATAACTTTGTAAAACTTGTAAGCTGGTATGACAATGAGTGGGGCTACAGCAACAAAGTAGTTGACCTCATCAGCTACATTTCTAAAGTTGATGCTAAATAATTTGATATTAAGAAAGCACTTCCGTAAGGAAGTGCTTTTTATATGTATATTTAAATTATAAAATTATCCAGAGAGTATTTGTCTGGGTGTCTAAATATCTAGAACCTATATTTGTCACATTGATAAGCGTTTTTCCACCGATATTATATGATGCAACTTCTACATACTCGTTAGTTGTACCATTATAATATAAAGCCTTAATATCACTTTTTATAACATTAAATGAATTCTGTGTTAATGACGGTGAAGCCTGTCCTTTAGCTTTGTAAGGGTTGGCTTTAATTTTTAAAGCTCTTTCTTCGGAAACCCACTCAACGTCAAAACCATAATTGTTTAAGTCTTCAGCAATTACATATGTATTGCCGTTATAATCTATAGTCGGTATATAATATCCGTCGATATATGCTGTAATAGAAGATTTATATGCTGTTCCAAGATAAGTAACTTCTGTTTTAGGCTTGTAAGTATATGAGCTGCCGGAAGAACTTGAGCTCTGACTGGAAGAGCTATAAGCGGAAGAGCTACTGTAAGGGCAGATTCCATTAGGATGAAGATGGGGTCCATAGCCATGATGATAATGGTAAGAACCTAAGCCGCTTACATTTTTATAATCGTGGTGGCCTCCGGATGAATCAGTACGTCCGCTGTGGGCATATACAGGAACACTGGTAAATAATAAATTTAAAGATAAAATACAAGCAAAAAATTTTTTCATTTAAAAATCTCCTTTTGATTAGACAGAAATAAACAACACGGACGATACAATCTTAAAAATTTACTAAAAGATTTTAGAAGATAGAAATAACTGCCGCAGTAACTGCTAATATAGATGCAGCCAATGACAATAGTGAAACCAGACATCCTGGAGTTGTGGAGTATTTACCGGCTCTGTTTCTGTGGCGATAATATCCTCCAGATTTGTTTTTATATTTATGATATGCCATTTTTTAACATCACCACCTAATTATATTATAGCTTTATGGATAATATAGTCAACTATTATTATAAATAAAATCAACCTATAGCAAATATACTATCTATACACTATTTGTAAAGGCTGGTGACGAAAATGGTCGATTTTAGAACAAATATTAAAAAGCTGAGACAGGAAAAGCATATGACACAAGATGAACTGGCAAAAAGAGTAGGAGTGTCTAAGGCTATGATTTCTGCCTATGAAACTGAAATCAGATATCCATCATACGATGTTTTAATAAAGATGGCAGCTGTATTTGGAGTTACAACCGATTATTTACTGGGACTTGAAAAAAAGCGTGTTGTTGACATTACTGACCTAAGTGATGAAGAAGCAGAAGTTATTGTAAATATGGTTGAAATTTTAAGAAAAAAACATAGTATAAAAATATGAAAATAAAAAAGCCCCTCTTAAATTAAGATGGGACTTTTTTTAATTTAACTTAAGCGAGTTTAACTGTTTTAAGAATATCTGCTGTCTTAGAATGATAGTCTTCAACTAATTTTGCTTCTTCTGTACCGGCTTCAAAAACTGAATCCTGGACACCTGTAAATCCGATTACAATGCCGTCCTGTCTAAGAGCTTCTGTGGGTACAGGCATCTGAGTGGGGTCCATAGCGTCATATTCTTCTTCAGTGTAGAATGTGAATGAACCGATGTTAGCTGTTTTGCCGTCTTTATCAAATTTTACTAAGCACATATTTTCTGCAGCTTCTAAGGTTACATAATCAGCTATTTCCTCAGGGAAAGCAGCTTTTAAAACGTAATCTTTGCCATTATATTTTATGGATGCTGATTTTTCTACAAAAATAGAAGGTTCAGCCTGTTCCAAAATAACTGTATTGTCTTTATAGTCTACATTTATTCCAAGAGACTCAGATACATCTCTTACAGGAATATATACTCTGTCTTCATATACAAGGGCTCCTTTGCCTTCCATAATCTCTTTGCCGTTGAGAGTGTATTTAATTTCCGGATTAAATTTTGCTGATATATCCTGTATTACAGGCTCTGCAACAGCGATGGCTGATACGGAAAGGCTTCCTGCGATAATTGCTGTGATAAGTGTTTTCTTTGATGATTTCATAATATTACCTCCCATTATTAATTAATTTTTGAAAATTCAACTGTTTTGAGAACTTCGGAAACAGCTGAATGATAAATTTCAACGATTTTTGCTTCTTCTGTGCCAATTTCAAAAATCGAATCCTGAACACCGTTGAATGCAATAACTATGCCATCTTTTCTGAAAACCTCTGTAGGTACGGGCATCTGAGAAGGGTCCATTGCATCATACTCTTCTTCGCTGAAGAATGAGAACATACCTATATTTCCAACATTTTCACCTTTGGTGAATTTAATAAGACATATAGGATAGCTGTCATCATAGTACTCCAGAGTGCAGTATTCCGCGGCTTCTTCAGGAAGACTTACACTGAAATCGTATGTATCAGTAGAAAAGTCAGTGTTAAAAGGTATTTCACATTCCAATTCCACAAAACCGGAAGGAACTATACTTTCGATTTTAACTGATTCATCAGTAGAAGTCGGGGTTAAAAATGCTCCGCATCCTACAAACAAAAGGGCTGATGCTGCCGCTGCGGTAACTATAAAAGTTGGCTTTTTGTAGTTAAGAACATTTGATATTCTTCGTTTAGTTGCATTTTCACCAAACTCTAAAACTGCTGAATCAAAAACAGATTTGTCCGATGCCATTTTCAAAAGGGTAAAGGAATAATTCTTCTTTATTTCTTTACCAAGAATTCTAATTACAGACTCATCGCAAAATCTTTCAATATCTTCCGAAAACATAGTATAGGCTGCCTAGACAAAAGGGTTGAACCAGTGTATGGCAAGAATTATATATGCAGCTGTTTTAATGTAGTTATCCTTATGCTTTATATGTATCTTTTCATGAAGAATTATATATTCCTTTTCGCTTTTATCAATGTTTGACGGTATATATATTTTAGGTGATACCCATCCGGTAACAAAAGGAACGGATATATTTTTATTCTCATATACATTGTCATATAAATTTTCAGAAAACCTAAGCTTGTTTTTTAATGAATAGATTTTGAAAATATTTATAAGGAGAATTACAGCTGTACCGCAAAGCCATATTGCTTCAAAAATATGTTCATATATAAATGGCTTATCAACGGTTTCGTTATATGCATGGTCTGACAACTCAATCGAATTTTCGTTTTGAACGTCTGTTTTTTTGGATGAAATGGTCTGTATATTAAATATGTCTGACCTGCCTTCATAGGGAACCTTGAAAGAAAACGGGCATACAAGATTTATAAAAACTATTATCCATATCAAGTACATAAAAATTCCCGGTATTCTTTTAAACAGTGTACGGATAATGAAAGCAGCAAGTATTAGGAATGTACCTCCTATTGTCAGACCTATTAAGGAAGAAAGAATGTTTTCCATTATTCTACCTCCTCAAAATTTTTGATCATTTCTTTAATACTTATAATATCGGTTTTGGTAAGCTTTCTTTTTTTTGTAAAGGCAGATATGAAAGCGGGGAGTGACCCGCCAAATTCGGTATCGATAAATTTGCATCCTTGCTGAGCAAGATATTCATTTTTAGTAACAAGTGAAGTTATTACACTTTTTTCGTTTTTAAATATTTTTTTATCTTCGAGCCTTTTGAGAAGAGTATAGGTTGTAGATTTTTTCCAGTCCAGTTTTTGAGAACATATACTTATAAGATCCTTAGAAGCAATGGGCTCATTTGACCAGATGATGTCGGCAAGCTTTTCTTCGGCTTCTGTCATACGGCTTATCATAGGCATCACATCCTTATGGTCTATATGTTGTAGATTTAATTTTAGTTTACGGTTTGTAGACAGAAAAGTCAATATACTTATACTTTTCTTAAGAATTGAAATTTAACTGTAATATTAGAGAAAAAATAGAAATATATTATTAGCGGCAGAATATTATAAGAGAAAAAGCGAAAAAATTAGCTGAGACTTGTATGACGACAGTTGTGGTATAATGGAGATATGATTTTAGTATATAAAATGTATGAAAAGTAGATATTTAATGACTGAAATAGTGCAAAACTTACAAAAAAAATCACAAGAAGTTCCTGGGTTGTATTATAATGATGTATTTTTGTTAAATTAGCCGATTGAAAAAATCTTAACGATAGGCTATTATCTATATGTATTGAACTTATGCCATATTATTATGCTTAACTAAAGTTCAATATGCGGGGCAGGGTTCCCGTGTATATAAACAGCTGAAAAGCGGATGGCCATCTTCAGAGTAAAGCTGTATTGCCGAAGGTTAATAAATAGTCAGGAATTGTACATACATATTATATCAGTTGACTGTTTAATTAACTATCGGTGTAATTTGATCCTTTAAAATCTAATAAAATGGGGTGTGAATTAAATGTCAAGTGATGTAAGTAAAAAAGTATCATTAGGTACATGTTTCTCAATTGCTTCTGTATGGTTTGGATCACACGCCGGCGGCGGTTTCGCTTCTGGTAACCAGGCTACACAGTACTTCGTACAGTTCGGCTGGTATGCTCCTATTATGGCAGCAGCAGCTATGATCCTTCTCGGATTCGTTCTTAGAGAAGTTATGATCATGGCAAACACAACAGGATATACAAACTACAAAGAAATATTCTGCCACCTGTTTGCTCCTTATACGAAACTTGAGATACTCTTTGAGATTTATTTCTATGTTATTGTTATCTGTGCAGTTTCAGCATGTTTCGCTGGTGCCGGAGAACTTTTCGCACAGTACGGCGTTCCTTACATGGTAGGTATAGTAATCGTTACAATCCTTACTATCCTCCTTGTTATGTTCGGTGCTAACCTTGTTGCTAAAGCATCAGGTGTTATGTCAATCATCATTCTTATTTCTATCGGTATCATCTACATTACTGGTATCGTTATAAGACCCGAAGGAATTGCTCAGGTTTACTCAGAGATGCCTTCAACAGGTACAGCATTCAAAGTTGTTGAGCGTGTATTCAACTATGCTGGTTTCCAGTGCGTTGTTGTTCCTGCTATCATCGGTACATCAGTTGTACTTAAGAACAAAAAAGCTTGTACAAAGGCTGCAGTTATCGGTATGATCATGAACGGTGTTGCACTTGCTCTTAGTACAGTAATGCTTCTTGCTTGGTATGACACAGGCGCAGACAGCTACCTTGCAACAGGTAACACAGCTGTTCCTACACTTTATGTTGCTCAGCAGACAGGTATGGCAGCTCTTCCTATTTGCTACGCTATCGCTCTTTGCATGTGCTTCATTTCAACAGCTGTTACATCAATCTACGGACTTATTCCTCGTTTCCAGAATAGTATCAAAGTATTCCAGACAATGGATTCAAGAAAGAGCGCTTTCATCATCGCTTTACTCGTAAGCGTTGTCGTTATGCTCTTCTCAACAGTAGGTCTTACAAACGTTATCAAATATGGTTACAGCTACTGTGGTACAATCGGAATTTTCGTTATCGTTCTTCCTTTCCTTACAATCGGATTCAAGAGAAACAGAAAGTTCCTCAACGAGCATCCTGAATACAAAGGAGAATAATTTAGCCTATATTTTACAGGGAACCGTTTTACGGTTCCCTGTTTTTCATGTGTGTAAAAATGTCGGCTTTTAACGGAAATATATTAACATA
>CABPCX010000007.1 GCA_902406135.1 uncultured Eubacteriales bacterium | reverse complement strand
CTTATTGAGCCCTGCGGAAAGGGAAACAGAAAGCCTGTTTTTGCGGCTAAAAATTTAAAGGTAGAAAAAATATTCATTATGGGAAAAAACAGAAATGCCGTAAAGCTCATATTGAATGACGGTACGGCTTCGGCTGAAGGTCTTTGGTTTGGAGACGCTGACAAGCTTCTTGACGACGTAAGGGACAGATACGGCGAGGAAAACTGCCACAGATTATTGAAGGGCCTTGGCTCAGGTATTAAGGCGGATATAGTTTATACGCCGAAAATCAACAGATATAACGGATTTGAGCGTATTCAGCTTGATATAAGTTCGTTCAGGTGGTAAAATTGTTTATATATATCGGTTTTTGGGAGGAAAAACAATGGATTTAAAAGATAGTATAAGAAGCATTAAAGACTTTCCTGAAAAAGGAATAATTTTCAGAGATATAACAACTCTGCTTAAGGACCCCGAGGCATTAAAACAGGCTGTTGATGAAATCGACGAAAAGCTTGCAGATGTGGATTACGATATTATCGTTGCGCCCGAATCAAGAGGATTTATATTCGGTATGCCCCTTGCATATAACAGAGGCAAAGGCTTTGTGCCCATCAGAAAGAAAGGTAAACTCCCCGCTGAAACTGTCAGCAGAGAATATGCCCTTGAATACGGCACAGCTACTATCGAAATGCATGTTGACGCATTAAAGAAAGGTCAGAAAGTAGTTATCATTGACGACCTCCTTGCTACAGGCGGTACTGCAAAGGCTATGATTGACCTCGTTGAGTCAGTAGGTGCTGAAGTAAGCGCTCTCTGCTTCCTTATCGAGCTTGACGACCTTAAGGGAAGAGATTTCCTCAAAGGATATAATGTAAAAACAATTCTTAATTATTAAAAAAATGCTTGCAATATAGGCTTGTATGTGATAAAATACCATATGTTCGGCTATAGGCGGATTATGCCCTATGCCGTTTAACTGTTATTACCGGTGGTCCGCTGGCGCGGCGAAAAAGCCATAAGATTATGCGTTAATGAACACCGCTGGAAGAAAGGAGGAAGACAAATGAACGAATTAATTAAACAGATCGAAGCTGAACAGCTTAAGAGCGACATTCCTCAGTTTAATGTAGGCGATACAGTTCGTGTATACGCTAAGGTTGTAGAGGGTTCTAAAGAAAGAATCCAGATGTTCGAAGGTATTGTTATCAAAAAACAGAACGGCGGCGTTAGAGAAAACTTCACAGTTAGAAGAATTGCTTCTGGTGTAGGCGTTGAAAAAACATGGCCCGTTCACTCACCCAGAATTGACCATATCGAACTGGTTAAGAAGGGTATCGTAAGAAGAGCTAAATTATACTACTTAAGAAACAGAGTAGGTAAGGCAGCTAAAGTTAAAGAAGCTATCAGATAATTACTCACAGCGCACGGATTGTTCCGTGCGCTGTTTTCAAATACGGAGGTCCGTTATGGGAAAAACGGAAAAAAAGAAAGACATTAAAAAAGAAATACAGGAATGGGTCCTTCTCATTGTTATTGGTATCATAGCCGTATTTGTCATAAGAAGTTTTGGATTCAGAATAACGGCCGTAAAGGGCTCATCCATGGTGCCTAACTATGTGCACGGCGAGTATGTTTTTACGGATATACTCAGCTGCAAAATAAAAGGCCCCTCAAGAAATGATATTGTGATTTGCGAATATAACGACGGAGTAGACGGCGAAAACTTTATAAAAAGAGTTATCGGCTGTCCCGGCGATGAAATAAATATTTTTTATGACGAAGAGGCTGAATGTTATAAAACAGCCGTAAACGGAGAAGTTATTGATGAGGACTATATCAACGGCCCTATGATGACCTGCGGCGACAGGGAATATCCCATCACCCTTGGAGAAGATGAATATTTTGTTATGGGTGACAACAGAAACGTAAGCGCCGACAGCAGAGACAGCTACATAGGCACCTTTGAAAGAGACAGCATCATAGGTATCGTAAGATTTAAAATAGTCAATAAATCCTGATGATTAGACTGCACCTAAAGAAAGTTATGGAGATACTATGTTAAAACCTTTATTTAAAAAGATAACAAGTACGGATGAAAAGACTTTAGAAAAAATGACTTCCTGGATGTATGAATGGTGGGGCAAAGATGAGGATTTCAGCCCGGATGCAGTGGCCTGCTATCTTAAGCACGGTATGCAGGAAAACAGGCTTCCCCAGACCTACGGAATCTTTCTGGGACAGGATATAATAGGTATGTATCAGTTTTTATATGATGACCTGACCGTAAGGCCTGACATCTATCCTTGGCTTGCCAATGTATACGTTGAGGAAAAGTACCGCGGAAAGGGATTTGGAAAAATCCTTATGGAAAACATAAAAAGGACAGCGCAGGAAAACATAGATTTTGACGAGATTTATTTATATACCGAACATTTTGGACTTTATGAAAAATTCGGCTGGGAGTTTGTGTCGGAAATAGATACATTCCTTGACGGTAAGAGAATACAGAGACTATACAGACTTAAACTTAGATAAAATTTGAGGTGGATTATGAATATACAGTGGTATCCGGGACATATGACAAAAACAAGGCGAATGATGGAGGAAAATATTTCCCTTGTTGATGTTGTCATCGAGCTTATTGACGCTCGTATTCCCTACAGCAGTAAAAATCCGGACATTGATGAGCTGGCAAAAAATAAAAGACGAATTATCGTTATGAATAAAAGCGACCTGGCAGACCCCGCAAAAACCGAAATATGGAAAAAGTATTTTGAAGAAAAGGGATTTACCGTAATACTTTCCGATGCCGTTAAGGGTACGGGAGTAAATAAGGTTTCTGCCGCAGCCGCAGAGCTTATGAAAGACAAAATTGCAAGAGAAAAAGCAAGGGGCAGACTGTTTGTACCCGTAAGGGCTATGATAGTCGGCATACCTAACGTAGGTAAATCTACCTTTATAAATAAGAGTGTCGGAAAGACTACCGCAAAAACAGGAGACAAGCCAGGCGTTACAAGGGGCAAACAGTGGATAAGACTTAAAAAGGACTTTGAGCTTCTGGACACTCCCGGTATACTCTGGCCTAAATTTGAGGACGAAGAAGTCGGCCTTAAGCTGGCGATGATAGGGTCTATAAATGACGACATACTTGATACCCAGACATTATGTACCGAGTTTATCAATCTTATGATGGTGGTAGACCCCGAAAGCATAAGAAAAAGATATAAGACTGAGTTTGATACCATAGAGGAGCCCTTTGAAGTCCTTGAAAAAATAGCCTTGGCTAGGGGATTTATCAAAAAGGGCGGAGAAGCTGACTGTCTTAGGGCGGCTAAAATAATACTTGATGAATTCAGAGGCGGAAAGATAGGAAAAATCACCCTTGAACTTCCTGAGGATATCAAGGAAATGAACGAAAAGAAAGCCGAAAAAGAGGCGGAGAAAAAACAGAGAGACAAAGAAAGAAAAGATAATTATAAAGGAAGAAAGTAATTTATTTGAGAGCGGCTTGTGCCGCTCTTTTTTGTGCCGCTGTATTGAAATTAAATTTTGGTAATAAATTCAAACAAAACATTTTATGTAAACAGTTGCTAAAATTAGTAAAATAGATGAATATTTAATGAAAGGTTCATAATTTCTGGAAAAACCTTGAAATTTTTCTGGGGGGGGGGTAAAATAGAATATGAGTTATTAGCTCAAAAAAGCTAAAGAAAATTAAAGGAGGATGTTATATGAAAAAGTTCAAAAAACTTACGGCCGGACTTTTGGGTGCGGTTATGGCCTTAAGCGTATGCAGTTTTACTGCGCTGGCGGATAATAAGCTTCCAACAGTAAATAATATTAATACACCTGATGCTGGAAAAGTATATAACAATGTATTTTTTGCAAACGGTAATGATATTATTGTTGCTCCCGATAATAAAGGGAATGGCCTGATAGTAACAGTTGGAGAGACTGATTATACATTTGACAAAAATGTTGCGTCAGCAGAGGGATTAACAATATTTGCCGGTGGAAATGATGACATTGATAACAATGGAGAACACAGTGATGTAACTATAAGGATTAAAGACGGAGCCAAGGTAAATACGATTTTTGGCGGAGGATATGCTGACTCAAAGACTGATAATGTTAGAATTGAGATTGATGAAGGTGCTGCTGCTTTAAATGTATATGGCGGCGGTTTAACATCTCATGGAGATGGTACAAGCAAAGCTCAGGTTGGAAATGTAGATATAGTTGTTGACGGAGAAGTAAGACTTCTTTATGCAGGTGGAAACTCAGCTGTTGGCCCTCAGATTGAGGACGTTGTTGATGTAGGAGAAGGAACTGGAACTGCAAAAAACTTTGTAAAAGAAGCAAATGTAGTTATAAATGGAGAAGTTTTCTATTATTTTGGTGCAAGCTATTCTTATGGCGGAATTGGAAGAGTTTCATGTACTGTAAATGGTGAGATAAACGGACCTTACAGTGCTGTTACAGGAGCAAATGGATATACTGGAAGCGCCGAAATGATTGTAAATAAAGATGCGGTCGTTAAGACTAATTTATATATGGCTATGAGAGGATATATTAAGGGCGATGTTGTTCTTAAAAATTATGGTGAAATCGATAGAGTTTTATTGAACCCCGATGGTGTATCCGTATCAAATGGTGGTTCATATGAAGTTATCAATGAAGGAACAATCAATAAGTGTAACATTGATTGCGGATGTGAGAAAAACGCAATAGAGACATTAAACCCTAAATATCCTGCATACCCTGCTAAAATAACAGTAAGCGGAGATGTAACTGTTACAGGAGCAAAGCTGGATGAAGAAACAAATGTGAATATAGATGGTGAATATTATAGCCCGGTTGAAGGCCAGACAATTTATCTTATGGATGGTGCTAAACTCGCTGATGAAGAAAGCTATTTAAATGTAAAAGTTGTTGCAGATACAGTTGGTGAGACTGTAGTTACAACAGAAACAGATGATACTGTTGTAGAAGTGACTGAAGGAGTAACACTTCCTAGTAATTTTGAAAACACAATAGCGAATGATACTACAGTAGCTGGATTAGAAAACAATGTCAAAGATGTGGTTACAAAGAGCGATGTAGATGACGCTAAGAAAGCTCTTGAAGTAGATAATGAAGCAGACATCGAGATTAAGGTAGTTACATATCTTGATGTTAAAGTAGAAAATTATGTAAATACTGAAACAGAAAAAACTTTCACTGTAGATGTTACACCTATGTATAAGCTCGAAGCTACATCAGGAACATCTACTAAAACAATTAAAGAAGGAGAAAAACTTGATGTAACAAAAGAAGTTGAGGTAACAATACCTGTACCTAGCGATATGTTCAATGAAGACAATCTTTTCGTAAAGCATATCCATAACGGAAGAACATATTACTATAAAGCTACTCTTAATAATAATAACGATAACGATAAAGTTACATTTACAAACCCCAATGGATTTAGTTTAATAACAATATTTAACGATAGCAGAAGCGGTTCAATTGAATTTAAAGACAGTGACGGAGACATAATAAAGAAAAAAGAATATAATGTAGCTAATATAGGTGAAAACCTTCCTGATTATAAGGAAAAAGGCTATACATTTAAGGGATGGATTATTGACGGAGAAGTTTATGACACATTTACGGAAAAACTTCTTAACCATATAAATGGTGACACATTTACAGCTACACCTAAACTTATAAAGGACAGTTCAAAACCCAGCCACAGCTACTCACTTGAAGAAGGCAGAGTAGAAAGAGATGACGAAGAAGACGAAAAGAATGAGCCTGTAGTAACACCCGAAGAGGAGGCAGGACCTTTCTCAGACGTAGGTAAAGACAACCCTAACTATGATGCAATCATCAAAGTATATGAAAACGGCTGGATGGCAGGTATTGGCGACGGAGGATTCGCACCCAACGGAACACTCACAAGAGGTATGGGAGCAACAGTACTTTGGAACAAAGCAGGAAAACCTGAACCCCAGAATGTTGCACCTTTCCTTGATGTAACATCAGACGATTGGTATGCAAAAGCAGTAGCTTGGGCATACGAGCAGGGAATCGTAGCAGGATACGGCGACGTATTTGGTCCTGATGACGCTCTTACAACAGAGCAGTTTGAAAGAATGAGCGCTATAGCAAACGGAAAGACACCTGAAATCTATGTTGGCGGAGCGCCCAACGCAACAAGAGGATGGGTAGCATCACTCTTAGCTATGTAATAACTGCATATTTAATTTAAAAGTAAAAGAACGTCTCTTTGAGACGTTCTTTTTATATTAAAGTTTTGCGGTTTAGAAATATTTTTAAAGCCTTGGAAAGAGCATATAAAAAAGGGAGCGTTTAACGCTCCCTTTTTTCGTATCAGTCTATTTTTGAAAGTCCGATTATTATATCAACGCATTTATCAATGCCAAACATTCCGCTGTCCAGGGAAAGATTGTAGTTTCTTGCGTCGCCCCATTCTCTTCCTGTATGGCGCTTATAGTAAAGGCTTCTTGTTTTGTCCTTTTCTTCAAGTCTCTTTTCGGGAGTCTTTTCGCTCTCGCCGTAGAGACGGACAATTCTTTCCGCTCTTTTAGGCATACTTGAATGTACAAATACATTTAAGCAGTCTGTTCTTTCCTTTAATATATAGTCGGCACAGCGTCCAACGATAACGCAGTTTCCTTTTTCGGCTATATCAAGCACTATCTTTCTCTGCATTACCCATAAAAAGTCTTCCATGGACATTCCATTCATAACGCCGGGGGCAGATGATGAAAATAAGTATGAGAAAAAGTTTTTATTGGGGGCATATTCGCCTTCCTGCTCTATAAAACCTTCATCAAGGCCGGTCTCAAGGGCTACCATTTTAACAAGCTCCTTATCGTAATAAGCATAGCCCAGTTTTTTTGCAACTTCTTTTCCGATGGTTCTTCCGCCGCTTCCGAATTCACGGCTGATAGTTATTATATTCTTTGACATTTATATCGCCTCCTAGATACGGGAAAGTTTGTTTTTGGAAACTCTAGACATAAATAATATTGAAACAACAAGTCCGCAGGCTTCAGCTATGGGGAATGCTGCCCATACGATATTCTGTGCATTGGGAAGGGTGGTAAAGAAATATGCCAGAGGAAGAACCACAATAATAAGTCTTATTGCGGAAATAACCAGGGACTTAATACCTTCGCCCAATGCCTGGAATATACCCTGGAAAATTACGTTGGCTCCGACGAATATGTAGCCAAGGGTAACTATCCTTACTGCCTGTATACTGAGTTCCTTTACTTCCGTTGATACGTCAAATAAACCGATTATCTGTTTTCCGAATACCTGAAGAAGAACGGCTCCTGCAAGCATTATAATGGCATTATAGAGAAGGCCGCATCTGATTGCCTTGGATATTCTGGCTCTGTCTCTCATTCCGTAGTTAAATGCCACAATGGGAATAATGGCATTGTTAAGTCCGAAGGCCGCAAAGAATACAAACTGCTGTATTTTGAAGTATATTCCGTAGGCCGTAACAACTGAACCTGATACTCTTACGAAAATTATATTTATGCAGTATGTCATTACTGACATAAGTGCCTGCATTATTATGGCCGGTATTCCGACACGGTATATTGCTGTGATGATTTCCTTATCGGGAACAAGATACTCGGCCTTTGTTTCGATTTCTTTATTCTTTGTATGGTGGAATATCATTCCTAAAACAAGGGATACAGCCTGGCCTATAACCGTCGCATAGGCGGCACCTGCGATGCCTAAAGCAGGACATCCAAACATACCAAATATCATTATAGGGTCAAGGATTATGTTGGTTATGGCTCCGGATACCTGTGCGATTGTAGAAAGCACTGTTTTGCCTGTTCCCTGAAGAAGCTTTTCGTATATCATATATATAACTGAGCCAAAGGATAATACCGTACATATTTTAAGGTAGGAACAGCCCATTTCCTGTATTATGGGGTCCGATGTCTGGGACGAAATATAGGCGTCCACAAAGAACAGTCCGAAAATTAAAAACAATATATATGTACATACACTAAGAAAAACAGCATTGCCCGCTATTCTGCTGGCTGTCTTTCTGTCTCCCATACCTAAAAACTTTGAAAGCAGGGAGTTAACACCTACACCCGTACCTATGGCTAAAGCTACCATAAGGGCCTGTATGGGGAAGGCCAGAGTAAGAGCATTTACGGCAGCGTCTCCTACACCTTCCATACTGCTTACGAAATAACTGTCTACGATGTTATAAAAGGCCTGAAGCATCATCGACAGTATCATGGGTATGCCCATCTTGAGAATAAGACTTCCTACGGGTTCAATACCCATCTTGTTAGTTATTTGTTTTTCTTCCATAGTTACCTCCGTTCAAACAGTTGACTACATTGCTCTGAGGAGTCTTTTTAAGGAAAGCTACCATAACCTGAAAAAACAGCGTCAGACGCTGTATATTACCTGCGCTTACGCTGTGCACAATAGATTATAACGTCTTGTTTTTTGTAAAGTCAAGAAATTTCGACAACTTCCCTTCAATTTTAATTTATAAGTCTAATTTAATGTAGGAATTTATATTTGATTATGTTATAATCTTATATAGGCAGTACCAATTTTGCGGATTCGCAGGTAAATAAAGGAGGAGATATATTAATGAAAATAAGTCTTTTGGAACCCATAGGAATAGATGCAGCTCTTATGGACGAGCTTTCGGCGCCGCTTAAGGAAAAGGGCCACGAATTTGTTTTTTATCCCGAAAAAACTACTGACCCCAATGAGCTCTATGAAAGAGCAAAGGACAGCGACATCGTTATGATTGCTAATAACCCTCTCCCCGACAGCGTAATAGAAAAATGCCAGAACATAAAAATGCTCAATGTGGCTTTTACAGGCATAGACCATGTGGGTCTCAAAGCCTGCGCTGATAAAAACGTTACCGTATGCAATGCGGCCGGATATTCAAATGAAACCGTTTCCGAGCTGGCTGTTGGTATGGCCATAAACGTTCTCAGAAAGATTAACGAGGGCGACAAAGCCGTAAGAGAAGGCAAAACCCTTGCTTCAGCAGGCCTTATGGGCACTGAGCTTGGCACAAAGACCGTCGGAATCATCGGTACAGGAAGAATCGGCGTTATGACAGCCGCTCTCTTTAAAGCCTTTGGCTGCCGTGTACTGGGATACAGCAGGACGGTAAAACCCGAAGCAGAAAAGGCCGGCATCGAATATACGGATTTGGAAACACTTTTAAAAGAAAGCGATATAGTATCTTTACATATACCTTCAACAGCTGAGACAAAGGGATTCCTTGATGCTGAAAAGATAGCTCTTATGAAACCAAGCGCTATCCTTATCAACTGCGCAAGAGGCGCTGTAGTTGACAATGCTGCCCTTGCCGAAGCCCTTAACGGCGGAAAAATAGCCGGAGCTGCCATCGACGTATTCGATATGGAGCCTCCTATTCCCGCTGACTATCCTCTTCTTAACGCTAAAAATACTCTGCTTACACCTCACGTGGCATTTGCGTCTAAAGAGTCTATGATAAGAAGAGCTAGGATAGTTTTCGATAATCTTTATGCTTATCTGGACGGAAATCCCGTAAACGTATGCAAGATAAAATAAGGCCAACTGAAATTTTGCGTGCTTTTTGGACTGTGTTAAATATTAATTTAACGAAAAAGTTTGTTAAAAAGTTTAACAAGTCATATACTGTCGGTATAGGCAGCTTAGAAAAGATTTATAATTTTTTAACAATCTGCACATTTTGAGAAGAAGTATCCACCTGTCTTATTGGTGGATATTTCTTTATCGGTTTTGTATAAAAATCAGTTATTTTTTGTGAAACCATTAATCAAAAATCTACACATTTTTTTGAAGCTGTAATAAATTTTGAAAAAATACGCCTGCTTAGGATGTTTTTTATAAAAACGTAGGACCAAATATGTCAAAAATCACGATTGACACTCCTTTATTTTTTTAGTACCCTTTACTAGTACAAAGTAAATCTGTATAACAGCGTGCTTAGAAATTTTTCGGGCGGAAGGAAAGGAGTTGTCATGGAACTCAAAACTGTCCAAACCCAGAAAATTTACAAAAACATTGTTGAACAGATAGTAGATCTTATCCATGACGGTAGCCTTAAAAAAGGTGACAAGCTCCCTCCCGAAAGGTCGCTTGCTGAAATGCTTAATGTCAGCAGGACTTCTGTAAGGGAAGCGCTTAAAGTAATGGAAATTATGGGCATCATTGAGATTCGTCCCGGTGAAGGCTCTGTAGTGTCCGATTTTAATGTCGAACCGTTCCTTTCTATGATTTGGCCGGTAATTCTGGCTAATCGTGATATAGAGAAAGATCTGCAGGAGTTCAGAAAGATCCTTGAGGAAGGCTCCATCAGACGTCTTGCCCTCAGAGGTGAAACAGAAGACTTTTTCAAAGACTTGAAGGATATAGTCGATGAGATGGAAAAATCCATTGACAACTGCTCTCAGAGCGTTAAACTGGACATCCTGTTCCATAGACGCATATTTGAGCTTACAGGCAACAGGCTCCTTCTGGTGGCCCAGAACCTGACTGAGTATATCCTCGAAAAAACGGTTAAATATAACCGCAGCGAAGCAATTAAAAAGGACGGCTCCGGACAGGTGATATATAAACAGCACCTGGAAATCTATCAGGCCGTTGTTAAAGGCGACAGCGTTGAGGCTGTCAGAAAAATATCCGAACACTTGGACTACGTGCAAAGTTTAAATTGATTCCGTAAAGAAAAATTTTTTTAACATGTCTGGTTAGACCACCATACCGATAGTTTATTAACAAACAATCCCGGTCAGGTCTGTAATCATAAAAGCAAATAAATATCAAACCTTTATCAGGTAGAGTGTATTTTATTTCAATCAATAAAAGGAGGAAGAAAGATGGAATTTAACAAAGTTACACCCGAAATCATCGAACAGCTTAAAGCAATCGCTCCGGGCAGAGCTTTCGCTGGAGACGAAATCAACGAAGATTATGCTCATGACGAAATGAGATTTTACGGACAGAAACTTCCCGACGCTGTTGTAGAAGTTATTTCTGCAGAGGAAGTTTCAGCAATCGTTAAACTCGCTAACGAGAAAAACATTCCTATTATCCCCAGAGGTGCCGGTACAGGTCTTGCCGGCGGTGCCGTTGCTAAATGGGGCGGAATTATGATATCAACAGTAAGAATGAACCACATTAAGAGCTATGACCTTGGTAACCTTACAGTTACTGTAGAACCCGGCGTTCTTCTTAATGACCTTGCTGTAGATGCAGAAAAACAGGGCCTTATGTATCCACCCGATCCCGGTGAAAAGTTCGCTACACTCGGCGGTAACGTTTCAACAAATGCCGGCGGTATGAGAGCTGTTAAATACGGTTCAACAAGAGATTACGTTCGTGCTATGCAGGTAGTTCTTCCTACAGGCGAAATCGTTAACTTCGGATCAAAGGTTCCCAAGACAAGTTCAGGTTACAGCTTTGTTCAGCTTATGTGCGGTTCAGAAGGTACTCTCGGTATCATCACAGAGCTTACACTTAAACTTATCCCTATGCCTAAAGAGTTTGTCAGCCTCATCATTCCTTTCGAAGATCTTGAAACATGTATCGCTACAGTTCCTCAGATCTTCCTTAACAAACTTGAGCCCCAGGCTCTTGAGTTCATGGGCAGAGACATCGTTGAGATGAGCGAGAAGTATCTTGAAAAAGAAAACTTCCCTAAAGTTGTTGACGGCGTTGAGGCAGGTGCTTACCTCCTTATGACATTCGACGGAAACGACAGAGATCAGCTTGACGCTATCTGCGAGGCTACAAGTGAAGTAGTATTCGAAAACGGAGCTCTTGACGTATTCGTTGCTGATACACCCGACAAGAGAAGAGATGCTTGGGCTGCTAGAAGCCAGTTCCTTGAATCAATTCAGGCTGCTACAGATGAACTTGATGAGTGCGACGTTGTTGTTCCCAGAGACAAGATCGCTGAGTACTTCAACTGGGTTCTTACTCTTCAGGATAAATACAACGTTATTATCAGAGGATTCGGCCACGCCGGAGACGGTAACCTTCATATCTACGCTTGTAAAGAAGGAGATATGTCTCTTGAAGAGTTCGCTGAGAAATCTGACCTTGTTATGGACGAAATGTACGACAAGGCTATCGAAATGGGCGGCGAAATCTCTGGTGAGCACGGTATCGGCCACAGCAAGGTAAAATTCCTTGAAAAGGCTGTAGGCGAAAGAAAGATGGAACTCATGAGAGGCATCAAGAAAGTATTTGACCCTAACAATATCTTAAATCCTGGCAAAGTTTGCGAGAAATGTGACTAAGATATTGATATAAATAAACAATCAACTATAAACAAATAAATTACTAATTTTTAAAGAATTTTTGGGGAGGAAATTATAATGGCTTATATTTTAGACGAGGACGGACGCGCATTGGTTGCAGACGTTAAGAAGTTCTGTGACAACGAAGTAAAGGAACAGTGCAAAGCATATGACGAATCAGGCGAATGGCCTAAAGAAATTTATGACAAGGCTATCGAGCTTGGATACCAGATGCTCGAGGTTCCCGAAGAATACGGCGGACTCGGTCTTCCCGGCGAAACAATCCTTGCTATGTATGAGGAAATGGCTTGGTCAGATGCAGGTTTTGCTGTAACAATGGCAGCAAGCAACCTTGCTCTTAAACCTATCCTTATTGCCGGTACAGAAGAACAGAAACAGAAATACTGTGACGTTGTTATCAACGGTGGTCTTGGTGCATTCGGTCTTACAGAGCCCAACGCTGGTTCTGACCCCGGTGCAGGAAAGACAACAGCTGTTAAAGACGGAGATGACTACATCCTTAACGGTAGAAAATGCTTCATCACAAACGCTCCCGTTGCTGACTTCTTCATCATCACAGCTCTTACAGATAAAACAAAGGGCCTTAAGGGTATGAGCGCTTTCATCATTGATAAGGATACACCGGGCTTAAGCACAACAAACCACGAGAACAAGATGGGTATCAGAACATCTATCACAAGCGACGTTGTTCTTGAAGATGTTAGAATCCCCGCTTCTCAGAGACTTGGCGAAGAAGGTACAGGTTTCGCAACAGCTATGAAGACTCTTGACCTTGCCAGAATGTTCGTTGGCGGACTTGCTGTAGGTATCGCTCAGAGAGCTCTTGACGAAGGCATCGCTTACACAAAGACAAGACAGCAGTTCGGCAGACCCGTTGCTAAGAACCAGGCTCTTCAGTTCAAGATGGCTGATATGGCTATGCAGATCGAATTAGCTCGTCAGATGGTTGCTCACGCTCACAAACTCTATGAACTTGGCCTTCCTTACGGAAAAGAAGCTGCTATGGCTAAATGCTATGCAGGTGATATGGCTGTTCAGGTTACACTTGACGGTATCCAGTTATTCGGTGGATACGGATACTCAAGAGAATATCCTGTTGAAAAGCTCTTAAGAGATGCTAAGATCTTCCAGATCTTCGAAGGTTCAAACGAAATCCAGAGAGTTGTTATCGCTAACCACATTCTTGGTAAATTCTGATAAAATATTAAGTTCATTTTAATGACCGATATTTCAGTTCGGGGAGCTTGCGGGTTCCCCGAACTTTAAGCGCAGACGAACTTTTAAAGGGATTTGGGCTTAAGTAAAAATTTCGATTAGAACGTTATTGGATTTCATTCAAATTTTGGCTGCGGGGGTATGCTCCTGCGTACTCCCTCAGTTTTTTATTAATTTTATAAATATGGGGAGGCCGGACCGTCAGTGCGATCCGGTGTCGTGAGGACGGCTTTTGGCATAAAGACGCTGTCTTTACGGGTACTGGTGCCAAAAGTTAAATTTTAACAATAAAATCTAAGTTTTATTTGACAAGTGCCCTAAACTTTGATAAAGTTTTTTAAGAGTACGCATATACTTTTGCGTAGGCGTGCATAAGCAAAACATAATTTTTAGAGGAGGAAATTCTAAATGGAAATTTTAGTTTGTGTAAAACAGGTTCCCGATGCAGATGTAGAAGTTAAATTAAACGCTTCAGGAGCACCTGATATCGAAAAAATCGCTCCTGTTATCAATCCGTTCGACGGATACGCTCTTGAGATGGCTACAAGATACAAAGAAGCTAACGGCGGTACTGTTGTAGTTATGTCAATCGGCGGTGACGAAGTTAAAGACACAATGAAAAACTGCCTTGCAGTTGGTGCTGACGAGGCTTATATCATAAGCGATGTTATCGAAGGCGCAGACGCTGCTGCTACTAGCGAAGTTATCGCTGCTGCAGTTGCTAAGCTTGAGGAAACAAGAGGCAAGAAGTTTGATATCGTTTGCTGTGGTAAAGAATCTACAGACTATGCCTGCGGTATCGTTAGCCAGCTCCTTTCAGAGAAACTTGGATACGGCGAAGTTGTTGACGTTATCGGTTTCGAGCCTAAGGACGGCGGTCTTTCAGTTAAGAAAGAAACAGAAGAAGGATACAACATGGTTGAAATCGGTGTACCCTGCGTTCTTGGTATAATCAAACCTGATTATGAACCCAGATATCCTACAATGAAGAGCAAAATGGCTGCAAGAAAGAAAGACGTTCCCGTTGTTGCTACTGGCGTAAACGCTGCTGCTTCAGTTAAGACAATCAAGGTTTATGAGCCCGCTAAGAAATCAGCCGGCGTTAAGATCAAAGAGGAAACTTTTGAAGAATCAGCACTTAAGGCATTCAATATGCTCGTAGACGCTAAAGTATTATAATCGGGAGGAGGAACTTTAAGATGAAAAATATATTAGTATATGTTGAAGCTGCTGAAGGCAAAGCTAAAAACGTAGGTCTTGAGATCCTTACACCTGCGAAAGTTGCTGCTGACGGTGGAGAAGTTATCGCTGTTGTTATTGGCAAGGACGTAGAAGGCGCTGCTAAACAGGCTATCGCTTTCGGTGCTGACAAGGCTGTTGTTGTTGCCGGTGACGACTACGAAGTTTACAATACAGATGTTTACACAAATGCACTCGTTGAAGTAGTTAAGAAATATGCTCCTAAGGCTGTTTTCGTTGGCGCTACACCCGACGGAAAAGACCTTGCTGCAAAAGCTGCTGCTAAAGTTGGATCAGGCTGTGTTACAAACGTAACAGGTGTTGCTCTTGACGGAGACAAGATCGTTTACACAAGCCCTGTATATGCCGGTGCAGTTCTTAACGATGATGTTTGCGAAAGCGAAATCGAATTCGCACTTCTTCGTTCAGGTGCTTTCAAGAAGGCTGAGCCCGATGAAGCTAAAGCTGGCGAAATCATCAACGAAGCTATCGTTTGCCCCGCAGACGCTATCAAGACAAAGGTTGTTGACATCGTTAAAGAAATCTCTGAAACAGTTAACCTTGAAGAAGCTGAAGTTATCGTTGCTGGTGGCCGTGGCGTAGGTTCTGCTGAGAACTTCGCTATCCTTAAAGAGCTCGCTGACGCCCTTGGCGGTGTTATCGGTGCTACAAGAGCTCCCATCGAAGCCGGCTGGATTTCAAGAGCTTACCAGATTGGTCAGTCAGGTAAGAGCGTTGCTCCTAAGCTTTACTTCGCTTGCGGTATCTCAGGTGCTACACAGCACGTTGCTGGTATCACAGGTGCTGACTACATCGTTGCTATCAACAAGGACGAGGATGCTGCTATCTTCGATATCGCTAACGTTGGTATCGTTGGTAACCTTCTTGACATCGTTCCTGTTATTACAGCAGAAGTTAAGAAATTCAAAGCTTGATTTTGAAAATTTAGGCGGAGACCTTTGGTCTCCGCTTTTTTTATGCCGATTTTAATTTTGCAAAAAGAAGGATTTAACATGAGAAATCAATTCTCTTTTCCAACAAAAATGAACATTTAAAAATTTGTTAATTTGTTTAATCATACGAAATACATCTGCAATATCCTGTAATTGCCAATTAGGCTTGATTTTTCCGTGGGGGGGGGTAAAATGGTAATTGTATCATTAGTTTTTAATGGCTAAAAATTTAAAGGAGGATGCAGAAATGAAAAGATTTAAGAAGCTTACAGCCGGACTTATGGGTGTAGTTATGGCCATGAGCGTATGCAGCTTTACGGCGTTGGCTGGAGATGGAGATGTTGCTGAAATTAATGGCAAAGGATATAAAACTTTAGGTGAGGCTATTGAGGTTGCGCGTGGAAAAGAATGTACTATAGAAATACTTGATAATATTAAAGAGAGTGGTTTTATAGCAAAATCAGGAGATAACTTCACTATAGATTTCAATGGCTATACATATACAATAGATGGCACAGTTGGTTCTACAGGTACAGAAACAAATGGTATGCAGTTATTAAAAGGTTCTGAGATTACATTAAAAGATGGATCGGTTGAATCGGATACAGCAAAAATTCTTATCCAGAATTACTGTAATCTTACGCTTATGGATATGAATCTTGATGGAACAGGTGAAAATTGTGGTTATGTAATCAGCAATAACTGTGGAAATACAAAAATTGGTGGAGATACAAATATAACAGCTAAGGATGGTAAGGTTGCTTTTGATTTGTATTTTTGGCCTGATAATGGCTATGTGGATGGAGTAACTGTTACATTCTTAGATAATATGACTGGTACAGTTAAAGGTAGAGTAGAATATACAAGTGATAATACAAAGCCTGAAAGTGAATGGCTTGAAAATGCAAAGTTAACTATTAATAATGGTACTTTTGATATTGAGATAGATGATACTACAAGTGGAAATACTGCAAATATTGAGATCGTAAAAGGCAGCTTTACATCAGATGTAAGTGATTATATGGATGCCAATAGTAAGCTCTTAAAGGATGAAGAGGGCAACTATGTTGTTATGGATGATAAGGCCTTTGAAAAGAGCGATAAAGAATTCTACATCAGTGATGAAGATGACCTTAAGCTTGCAGAAAAATATCAGGCTGACGGAGTTACATGGGTTCTTGAAAATGATACATACGAACTTGAAAATAAGATAAGAATCTTAAAAGATGTAGAAATTGTTGGTAACGACAGCACACTTAAATACGTTGGAGCCAAAATATCCGAAGACAGAGGTAATGGTTCTTTCATTGATGTAATGAATGGTGCTGACGTAACAGTAGAAGACTTAAAACTTGATGGCAACAATAAAAAAGTTAGACATGGATTTAATGTATTTACAGGTTCTAACGACGATACTGCAAAATTAACTCTTAAAAATGTTGAAATTAAAGACTGTGGCGCATATGCTATACAGAATACCTCATCAGACGTTACAGTAAAAGATATTACTACATCTGGAAACGGCTGGGGCGGAATTGGAGTAGACAACAAATACAATGTAGATGACGCTGATTTCGTTATGGAAAGCGGAAACATTACAGAAGAAACATCTGTTAAAATTGAAAAGAGTATTGATGGTGAAGGCGAACAGTTAACAACAAAGGCTACTATCAAAGGCGGCACATTTGAAGGTAAGATTGAAGCTAAGGAAAATTCATTATTAAATATCAAAGGCGGCACATTTGAGGGTGAAGTAGAAGCTGACAGCAAAGATAACCTCACTATCACTAGCGGAACATTCACTAATGATGTAAGCGATTACATGGATGAAGAAAGCCACCTTGTAAAGATCGACGGCGAATATGTTGTAATGGACGAAGAAGAATACGAAGACTATCTTGACAGCAAGAGACCCACACACAGCTATGAGCTTGAAGAAGGCAGAGTAGAAAGAGACGACAAAGAAGACGAAAAGAAT
>CABPCX010000006.1 GCA_902406135.1 uncultured Eubacteriales bacterium | reverse complement strand
ACAAAGAAGACTTCTGTGACCTCTGGTTGTATTTGGTGTGGACAGAGCAGGAATCGTAGGCAGCGACGGAGAGACCCATCAGGGAATATATGATATATCATACTTCCGCCATATGCCCAATATGACCGTAATGATGCCTAAAAATGGCGTAGAGCTTGAAAAAATGCTTGATTTTGCCCTTAATAGGATGGATTCACCCGTTGCCATAAGATATCCAAGGGGTGAAGTTTCATTAAGATATTCCGATAACTGTAATGATATAGAATACGGAAAAGGCGAAATACTTAAAAACGGAGAAAAAATAGCCGTACTTTCCGCAGGAAGTATGCTGGATGAAGCAGATGATGTATGCACACTGCTTGAAAAAGACGGATACAGACCTGTCCTTGTAAATCTTAGGTTTGCAAAGCCCGTGGATAAAGAACTGATAAAGAACGTATGTGAAAAATGCGAATATGTTTTTACCATAGAAGACAACGTGTTTGAAGGCGGAGCAGGCTGTGCCGTGCTTGAAACGATAAGTGAAGAGGAGAATATCAAAAACGTGGCATTCCACGCCTTTGCTTTCCCCGATAAATTTATTGAACACGGAACAAGAAAAGAACTGTATTCCAGATATGGCCTTGACGGAAAGACGATATATTCAGAGATAAAGAAACGAGTTGAAAATAATGGCTGATAAAGAAAGACTTGACGTGCTTATGGTCAATATGGGACTGGCGGCATCAAGGGAGCTTGCCAAAGCATATATTATGGCCGGAAACGTATATGTTGACGGAAATAAAGAAGATAAAGCAGGCACAAAAATCGATATAAAATCTAAAATTGAGTTAAAAGGCGGAGAAATGCCCTACGTCAGCAGAGGCGGATATAAGCTTGAGAAAGCTATGGAATCATTCCCTGTAAGCATTGAGGGCAAAATCTGTATGGATATAGGAGCGTCTACAGGCGGTTTTACAGACTGTATGCTTCAAAACGGCGCTTCAAAGGTATATTCAATTGATGTTGGATATGGCCAGCTTGCATGGAAACTCAGAAATGATGAAAGAGTAGTCTGTATGGAAAAGACTAATGTCAGATATATTACTGAGGAGCAGGTGCCTGATAAACCTCAGTTTGCGTCGGTGGACGTATCATTTATATCTCTGACAAAGGTTGTTCCTCCTGCCCTCGCCGTAATGTCGGATGATGCGCAGATGGTATGCCTTATAAAGCCTCAGTTTGAAGCAGGAAGAGAAAAGGTAGGCAAAAAAGGCGTAGTCAGAGAAAAGTCTACACATAAAGAAGTAATTTTAAAAATCATAGATTTTGCCTTTGAAATAGGGGTAAATGTAATAGGAATAGATTTTTCTCCCATAAGAGGACCCGAGGGAAATATTGAATATCTTATAATGCTGGATAGAAAAAATCCGGGCTTTACCAAGGAAGAAGCCTATGCGGCTGCAAATGAAATAACTGAAAAATCCCACGAACTGCTTTAAGGTGGTGTTTAAATGAAAACTGTTGGAATAGTTCCAAATTATAATAAAGAGCCTGCTATGAAGCTTGTAAATGAGCTGGCGGAATTTTTGCTTAAAAAAGAATGTAAGGTAGTGCTTACCTATAAAATTGCCGAGATGACAGGCTTAAATGATCTTGGAGTTACTAAATATGAGCTTTATTCAAAATCTGATTTTATAATAGTCCTTGGAGGAGACGGAACACTTCTTGATACAGGAAGAAAGGCCGCAAAATTCGGCACTCCTCTTTTAGGAATAAATATGGGCACCATGGGATTTTTGGCAACTGCCGATGGTTCAGAGGCAGAAACTGCCATCGAGAAAGTACTCAACGGAGAGTATAAGATAGAAAAAAGACTTATGCTTGAATCGGAAATAATATCAGATACGGATAATCCGAAACAGTATATTGCGGTAAATGATGTGTGCATATCAAGAGGTGTGTTCACAAAAATTACTGAATACAATATTTACGTAAATGAAGAATACCTGGCAACATTCAGAGCTGACGGCATAATAATATCCACACCAACAGGCTCAACGGCATATAACCTCTCAGCGGGAGGACCTGTGCTCAAACCTGATATATCGTGTATGGTAATAACACCTATATGCCCTCATTCACTGCATTCCAGAAGTATAGTAGTGTCAGCTGATGATACCGTAAGGATAGAGGCCAGCTTTGGTTCCAACGGCGATATAATTATGTCAATGGACGGGCAGACAAGCGTTATATTAAATAACGGCGATATAATCAACGTGAGAAAGTCTGCTAACAGCATAAATATAATCAAGACCAACACAAGAAGTTTTTATGAAATACTGAGAAAGAAACTTATATCAAAGGGGGAGTAACTGTTGAAAGTATCAAGACACGCCAAAATATTAGAACTTATCGAAAAATATGATATTGAAACACAGGACGAGCTTGCTGTCAAACTCAGAGAAGAAGGCTTTGATGTTACACAGGCAACAGTGTCAAGAGATATAAGAGAAATGAGACTTACAAAGATTTCTGTTGAAAAAGGAAAACAGAAATACGCGGCCATGGCTAACAACGATAATGAAATATCCGACAGGCTCATAAGAGTATTCAGAGAAGCCGTTGTTAAAATGGACTACGCAGGAAATATGGTTGTCATAAAAACACTCGAAGGAATGGGAATGGCTGTAGGCGTGGCTCTTGATAATATGCAGAACAGCGAAATACTCGGAACAATAGCTGGAGATGATACGGTTTTCTGCGTCATAAGAGGAAATCATCAGGCAGCTGAACTTATAGAAAGACTTTACCGTATTATACATAGCTGATTGGAGGCGTGTATCCATGCTTGAATACATAAATATTAAAAATGTGGCTCTTATAGAGGAATCGGAAGTCGTATTCGGTAAAGGTCTTAATGTCCTCACAGGTGAAACCGGAGCAGGAAAATCCCTTATAATAGACGCTCTGGGATTTTCGCTTGGCGGAAGAGCCAACAGAGAAATGATAAGAAGAGGAGAAGAGCAGGCTTCGGTTGAAGCCGTATTTTCCATTGATGATAAAAAAATAGAGAAAATACTTGATGATATGGGCATAGAGTATGGCGAAGACAATACTCTTGTCATCAGAAGAACTCTCCACCAAAACGGAAAGAGCGTATGCAAGGTAAACGGCACAACAGTAACTGTCGGACAGCTTAAGGAGATATCGTCAAGTCTTGTGGATTTTCATGGACAGCATGAGCACCAGTCTCTTTTAAACCAGAATAAACATATCGAACTTTTGGATAAATTCTGCGGAACAGAGCTTGATGCCGAGAAGGCAAAGCTGGCTGAGTTTTTGAGAAAATATAAGTCCACAATGAAAGAGATGAAGGCAATAGCCGGAAATGAGTCTGAAAGAGAAAGAAGGACAGAGATACTTTCCTATCAGATAAGCGAACTTGAAGCCGCAGACATAAAACCCGGAGAAGAAGAAGAGCTTACGGAAAGAAAGAAAATTCTTCAAAACGGCGAAAAAATGCGCGAAATGGCCGGAAAATGTATCAATATACTTTATAACGGCGTAAACGGCCTGCCTGCTGGAGATATGGTTACAGAGGCTGCCGATACCCTTAAGCAGCTGAGCGATATTGATATATCCGTAAAACTTGTTTATGAGATAGTTAATTCGGCCGCAATACAGCTTAACGAGGCCGAAAGAGAGCTGAAACGCTACTTTGACGGACTTGAGACAGGCGAGGATGAAATCGAGCAGATAGATGAAAGACTTAATATAATCTATGCTTTCAAGAAAAAATATATATGCCCCTCTGACAAGCTGGCAGAGAAATTAGAAAGTCTCAGAAGCGAATACGATATGCTCAGACATTCAAGGGAGCGCCTTGAAAATCTTGAGAATGAAAGAAAAGAATTGTTTAAAAATATGGTCAGCGTCTGCAAGGTTATGACCGAAATAAGAAAGAGCAAGGCCGAAGCCATCGAAGCTGATATTGAGACAAATCTGCATGAGCTTGAAATGAGCAGCGCAAGATTTAAGATAAGAATAGACCAGAAAAATCAGCTTGGTATGGACGGCTGGGATGATGTAGAGTTTATGTTTACCGCAAATGAAGGCGAAGAGCTTATGCCTTTGGCTAAAATAGGTTCAGGCGGTGAACTTTCAAGGGTAATGCTGGCAATGAAAGTAGTTCTCGGAAACGCCGATTCCATAGGAACATTTGTATTTGATGAAATCGATACAGGAATAAGCGGAAGGACTGCCCAGAAAGTGGCGGAAAAGATGCACAGAGTTGCAAGAACAAAGCAGATTATGTGCATAACTCATCTTCCACAGATAGCGGCAATGGCAGACAGCCATTTTATGATAGAAAAGGTCAGTGTAAAGGGAAGAACAAAAACAAATATAAGACTTCTTAAGAGAAATGAGACCGTAAGGGATATAGCAAGACTTATGGCAGGAAGCGAAATTACAGAAACTTCCGTAAGTGCTGCCCAGGAAATGAAAGAACTGGCCGGTAAATATAAAAACGAAAACAGATAAAATATTCTGAACTAAATAATATAACGATTAAAACCATAGAGCTTTAACGGGCTGTATGGTTTTAATTTTATATTGCGGTCAAGGAAAAGGGGCATAGAATGTGAAAAAAATATAACTGCGGTTATTGTAACTTTAATAATGGGATATATAGGTATCTATATTGGAGCGATGATGAATTTGGAAGGATACCTTGGCGTCATCTTTTGATAGCATCAATGGGAGCATTTATACTGAATTCCATCGAAAAAATAAATGAACATAAATAATCAAAAAACCTCCTGAATGGTTGTCCCGGACAGGAGGTTTTAGTTTATTCTTTTTTATATTCTGCCGCAGGTTCAGCTACCATTGAGTATTCAATGGGCTTTTCGGGAACGGTTTCGGAAACAAGTTCTCCTTCGGCTGAGTATTCTTTTACGACTATGCCTGCTTTATTAAAATCAATAAGATTTTCCTGAATATCAAGATAATTTCCTGATTTTAAGCAGAGTGCGTAAAGATTGTCGGAGTTAAGTCTCACAGCGTCTGCCAGTAATTTTAAAAGATATGGATTATCACATTTTGCTTCATCGGTGAGACCGGAGATATAATCAGGGGAAACATTGAGTATTCCGGAAAGATAGGCAAGGTCAAAAAATCCGAGCTTTTTTGTCTTTCTGTAGGACTCTGTTATTTCCATCATTTTTGCAACATTATTATCAATACCATTGTTCTCTGCGTATTCTGTAATAAGAGTTTCAATGCGTTTAATATCAGGCTTGGTCGATGCCATATTATCAGCCTCCTTAAGTGGATTATAGCATAAAATATTAATTTATAACAATAATGAATTTATAGACATATATCGATATAATGAACAATTTTATTTTATACTAAATTAATAGGATTTATATTGACACAAAGTCGGACGGGTGGTATATTATTTATATCCAACTAAAACAGTAGGATTTAATAATAAAATGATATTAAAAATGTTAGGAGAATTTTTATGAATAATATAATTTATTTTGATAATGCGGCTACAACGCCCATAAGACCTGATGTTTATGAGGCTATGAAACCGTATATCGAGAATTTTTACGGAAACGCATCAAGCGTATATAAAATTGCAAGAGAAAGCAAAAAGGCAATAGACAAGGCCAGAGAACAGGTTGCAAAGGCACTTAACGCTGATCCTGCTGAAATATTTTTCACAGGCTGCGGCTCAGAGAGTGATAACTGGGTGCTTAAAGGCGTAGCAGCTGCTCTTAAAGACAAGGGAAACCATATCATAACAACATGTATCGAGCATCATGCCATACTTCACACATGTGAATATCTCGAGGAAAACGGATATGAAGTAACATACCTTCCCGTAGACGAATACGGCAGAGTAAGCGCAGCGGATGTTGAAAAAGCAATCAGACCTGAAACAATACTTGTAAGCATAATGTTTGCAAATAATGAGATAGGCACAATAGAGCCCATCAAAGAAATAGGAACTCTCTGCAGAGAAAAGGGAATTTATTTCCATACAGACGCTGTTCAGGCAGTTGGTCATGTTAAAATCGATGTAAAGGATATGAACATAGATTTCCTTTCACTTTCAGGACATAAACTGGGAGCACCCAAGGGAATCGGCGCCCTTTATATCAGAAAGGGAATGAAGATAAAAAATCTTATCCATGGCGGACAGCAGGAGAAGGGCAGAAGAGCCGGAACAGAAAACGTTATAGGAATAGTTGCCCTTGGAAAAGCCATTGAAGATGCTGTTGAGGAAATGGATGAGACAACAGCAAGACTTAAATATCTCAGAGATAAGATAATAAAGGGAATACTTGAAAATATAGATTATGCAAGACTTAACGGACATCCTGAGGAAAGACTTCCCGGAAACGTAAACATTTCATTTGAGTTTATTGAAGGTGAGTCAATGCTTCTTCTTTTAGACGCCAACGGAATATGTGCTTCAAGCGGTTCAGCATGTACATCAGGTTCATTAGACCCTTCACACGTGCTTCTGGCAATCGGACTGCCTCACGAAAAGGCACACGGTTCACTCAGAATTTCTTTAGGATACCAGAATACAGAGGAGGAAGTAGATAAGCTTCTTGAAGTACTTCCACCCATAGTACAGAGACTCAGAGAGATGTCTCCTTTGTATGAAGAAGTAAAGAATAAGAAGTAAGAAGAATAACTGAAAATAACGTAATATAACGGAGGACAAATATATGGAATACAGCGAGAAAGTAATGGACCATTTCATGAATCCAAGAAACGTAGGAGAAATTGAAGACGCGAGCGGTGTCGGCACAGTAGGCAACGCTAAATGCGGTGACATAATGAAAGTTTATCTTAAAATCGAAAACGGCATAATCGAAGATGCAAAGTTTAAGACATTCGGATGCGGTGCAGCCGTTGCCACAAGCAGTATGGCAACAGAACTTGTAAAGGGAAAAACAGTTCAGGAAGCCCTTGAGGTTACAAACAAAGCTGTTATGGAGGCCCTTGACGGACTGCCTCCCGTAAAGGTGCACTGTTCATGTCTTGCTGAAGAAGCTCTTCATGCTGCGTTATGGGACTATGCGGAGAAAAACCATATCGTTATCGAAGGTTTAAAGAAACCTGTAGATGATATTGAAGAACTTCATAATTTAGATGAAGAATAATGAATAAAGGTAAAGTTGTTGTAGGAATGTCGGGCGGAGTTGACAGCTCTGTCGCGGCATTTCTGCTTAAAAGAGAAGGCTATGAAGTCATCGGCGTTACCATGAGAACGTGGGAAAACGGCTGTGGAAAGACTATCGATGGCGAAGACGGAAATTCTGCAATAGAGGACGCCAAAAGGGTGGCCGCAAAACTTGACATACCGCATTATGTCCTGGATTTCCGTGGAGAATTTGAAAACAACGTAATAAAATATTTTGTTAATGAATATAAAGAAGGCAGGACCCCAAATCCCTGTATAGTCTGCAACAGATATGTAAAATGGGAGGCGCTTTTAAAGCGTTCAAAGGAGCTTGGAGCCGATTATATAGCTACCGGCCATTATGCTGTTATAAAGCAGTATCCTAAGACAGGCAGATACTCTGTATGCAATGCAGTAACGGATGCTAAGGACCAGACATATGCGCTGTATAATCTGACCCAGGAGCAGCTTGAGTCCACCATAATGCCTATAGGAAACTATACTAAGGACCAGGTAAGGGAATTTGCGAAAAACATCGACCTTGAAATATCTTCAAAGCCTGACAGCCAGGATATATGTTTTATTCCTGACGGAGACTATGCGTCATTTATAAAGGAATACGACGGAACCGAATTTAAGAGCGGTGACTTTGTGGATATGAAAGGAAACTTTATGGGAAAACATAAAGGCATAATTCATTATACAGTCGGCCAGAGAAAAGGTCTTGGTATTTCAGCCGGAAAGCATGTATATGTGCATCATATAGATAAGAAGAACAACCAAGTCGTGCTTTGTGATAATGAGGAGCTGTTTACCAGAGAAGTATGCGCTGACAATGTGAATTTTATGGCCATAGATAAAATAGACGGAGAAATAAGAGCTGAAGCTAAAATCCGTTACAGCCATAAAAAATCACCCTGCACCGTTACAATGAAGGACGGTCTGCTCAAATGTGTGTTTGAGGAGCCTCAGAGGGCTGCAACTCCAGGCCAGTCCCTTGTAGTTTATGACGGTGAATATGTACTCTGCGGAGGAACTATAGTATAATAAAATATAAGCCCGGCGTATTTGTTTTGCGGCGGGCATTTTGATTTTGAGGAGAAGTATATGAAAGCTGTAATTTTTGACATGGACGGTGTACTTGTGGACAGCCAGCCCTATCATTTTAAGGCTGATATTGACACAATGGCTGAGTATGGAGTAATAAAGGACCAGAAATTTTATGAATCATTTGCAGGAACTTTGACTGCTGACCGTATGAGAACATTGAAAGAAATGTTTGGCCTTGATGTTCCTGTGGAGGAAATGACAATTAAAAGAGAAAATATGATACTGGATATAATGGGAAAAGAGGATATAAAACCTGTTTCAGGCATACCGGAATTTCTCAGGTCCATTGAGGAAAAGGGGCTTACGACCGCTGTAGCATCATCATCGGACTATAAGCTTATTAATCTTATATTGGACAGGCTTAAAATTGCTCAATATTTTGATTCGGTTACGTCAGGCAGTGATGTAAAAAGGGGCAAGCCTTCACCCGATGTTTTTCTGCTGGCGGCTGAGAGGATAGGGATTGGGCCGTCGGAGTGCCTTGTGGTAGAGGATTCCGAAAACGGTGTCAAGGCGGCAAAGTCGGCAGGAATGAAAGCTTTAGGATATATAAATACCACAAGCGGAAAACAGGACCTTAGTCTGGCGGATTTTATTACGGATGATTTTAAAAAGATAAGTATTGATATGTTTATATGACCAGGAATGGGGGATAAATAATGGTATATGTTATTGTCGTACTTGTTGTTGCAGTGATATTTATGGGCTGGGTACATGCAAGAAAACTCAAAAATGACAGATTAAGGAATAATGGCGGATGCAGCGGCGGCTGTGCAGGGTGTGCAGGCAGAAGTCAGTGCGAAAAAGACGAGAAAAAGTGAGAAAACTATAGAAAAAATAAGATAATACTATTTAATTCTGATAAACAGGATAAAATAAGCTTATTTGCCCTGAAATGGTATTTGCATATATTCAACTCAAAAAGTAATATATAGCTAATGATTAGCACTCGAATATAACGAGTGCTAACAACAAAACTTTGATTCGTATAAGGAGGAAATAAATTATGAAACTTGTACCACTTGGAGATAAAGTAGTAATTAAACAGCTTGAAGCTGAAGAAAAAACAAAATCAGGTATCGTTCTTCCCTCACAGTCTAAGGAAAAACCCCAGATGGCTGTTGTAGTAGCAGCAGGCCCCGGAGGAATGGTTGACGGAAATAAAGTAGAAATGGTAGTTAAAGAGGGAGATAAAATTATCTACTCAAAATACAGCGGAACAGAAGTTGAATGCGACGGCGAAAAACTTCTCGTTGTAAGACAGAATGACATTCTTGCTATAGTAGAAGACTGATTTATATAAATTGCTGGAGGTAATGGAATTATGGCTAAAGAAGTAAAATACGGAAACGACGCCAGAAAAGGTCTTGAGGCCGGCGTTAATAAACTTGCAGATACAGTAAAGGTAACACTTGGACCTAAAGGACGTAACGTAGTTCTTGACAGAAAATACGGTTCACCCCTTATCACAAACGACGGTGTTACAATCGCAAAGGATATCGAGTTTGAAGATCCCTATGAAAATATGGGCGCTCATCTTGTAACAGAGGCTGCTACACAGACTAACGATGTTGCCGGAGACGGTACAACAACAGCTACAGTCCTTGCACAGGCAATGATTCAGGAAGGTCTTAAGAACATCGCAGCAGGCGCTAACTCAATTATCCTTCGTAAAGGTATGAAAAAAGCTACAGATAAGGCTGTTGAATGCATCAAAGGCATGAGCCAGGTTGTTTCAACAAAGAACCATATCGCAAGAGTAGCTGCTATTTCATCAGGTGATGATGAAGTTGGCGAAATGATCGCAGACGCTATGGAAAAGGTTACAAACAACGGTGTTATTACTGTTGAAGAATCAAAGACAATGAACACAGAGCTTGAGATGGTTGAAGGTATGCAGTTTGATAAAGGATATCTTTCAGCTTACATGTCAACAGATATGGAAAAGATGGTTGCCGTTCTTGATGATCCTTATATCCTCATCACAGACAAGAAGATCAGCAATATCCAGGAAATCCTTCCCGTACTTGAACAGCTTGTTCAGACAGGCGGAAAACTCCTCATCATCGCTGAAGACGTTGAGAGCGAAGCTCTTGCAACACTCGTTGTAAATAAATTAAGAGGAACATTCACTTGTGTAGCTGTTAAGGCTCCCGGATACGGCGACAGAAGAAAACAGATGCTTGGTGATATCGCAGCTCTTACAGGCGGTACAGTAATTTCAGAAGAAGTTGGTATCGACCTTAAAGATACAACACTTGATATGCTCGGACGTGCAAGAAGCGTAAGAGTTGAGAAAGAACTTACAATCATCACAGACGGTGCAGGAAACAAAGAAGACATCGAAGGACGTATCGCTCAGATCAAACTTGCTCTTGAAAATACAACAAGCGATTTCGATAGAGAAAAACTTCAGGAAAGACTTGCTAAACTTTCAGGCGGCGTTGCTGTTATCAAAGTTGGTGCAGCTACAGAAACTGAAATGAAAGAAAAGAAACTTCGTATGGAAGACGCTCTCGCAGCAACAAGAGCAGCAGTTGAAGAAGGTATCATCGCAGGCGGCGGTACAGCATATATCCATACAGTTGAAAAGATTAAAGGAATGCTCGCTGAGCTTTCAGGCGATGAAAGAACAGGTGCTGAAATCGTTCTTAAGGCCCTTGAAGCTCCTATGCGCCAGATTGCTGCAAATGCAGGTCTTGAAGGTTCAGTTATCGTAAATAAGGTTAAGGATATGGAAGACGGAACAGGTTTCGATGCCCTTAACGAAAAATATGTAGATATGGTTGACGCTGGTATTATCGACCCTACAAAGGTTACAAGAACAGCACTTCAGAATGCAACATCAGTTGCTTCAACATTCCTTACAACAGAAGCAGTAGTAGCAGAACTTCCCAGCAAGGAGCCTATGGCTGCACCCGGTATGGGCGGAGGAATGGGCGGCATGATGTAATCATTTCCGCTGCCAGTGGCAGAATTGAGCACGACCGCTGCCAGAGGCAGATGAAGGGAGAGCGAGATTCCGTGAGAAACAAGAGATGCGAGCAGTAGCGAATCAGCACGTCGATTTCGAACGGAGTTAAAGGAAATGAGTTGTGTGCAAAAAGAGTAGACGACTATGTTTCAAGACGCCGTTTCCGCTGCCGGTGGCAGAATTGAGCACGACCGCTGCCAGAGGCAGATGAAGGGAGAGCGAGATTCCGTGAGAAACAAGAGATGCGAGCAGTAGCGAATCAGCACGTCGATTTCGAACGGAGTTAAAGGAAATGAGTTGTGTGCAAAAAGAGTAGACGACTATGTTTCAAGACGCCGTTTCCGCTGCCGGTGGCAGAATTGAGCACGACCGCTGCCAGAGGCAGATGAAGGGAGAGCGAGATTCCGTGAGAAACAAGAGATGCGAGCAGCAGCGAAGCAGCACGCAGATTTCGAACGGAGTTAAAGGAAATGAGTTGTGTGCAAAAAGAGTAGACAACTATATTTCAAGACTCAATTTCCCTTTTCATAAGTCAAAGGAAATGAATTTAGAAACAGCAAATGCTGTATCTAAACCGCACTATAAACCATTTAATTAAGTAAATTAAAGGCGGCTGCCTTCACACTGAAAATATTGGTGTGAAAGGCCGGCCGCCTTTTTGATTTACTGCTTTTTAAACTGTGAAAAGTTTATAAGATTTTTAATTGGTTTGTTTTCAGAATAATTTATAAGATTTTCAACGCAAATCTGATATATGGAATCTGTTATCTCCTGTGAATGTCCAAAACTTTTTCCCGATATATGGGGTGTGATTACTACATTTTCTATTCCCCATAATGGATTATCTGACGGAAGTGGCTCAGGGTCTGTGACATCAAGTACAACGCCCTTTAAATGTCCACTGTTAAGAACCTTTACTAAATCATCCTGTACCACAAGGGCACCTCTGCCAACATTAACAAATATGGCATCTTCTTTCATAAGTCCGAATTTTTTCTCATCAAAAAGATGGTAAGTATAATCGGAATTTGGAATGCAGGCAACAACAATATCTGCCAGGGGAAGCTGTTCATCAAGCTCATCCAGAGTGTGCATTTCATTGAAGCAGGGAGGAACTTCCTTTATGTTTCTTCTGATACCTATGTTTTCAGTGCCGAATACGGAAAGCTTATAAGCTACGGAGCTTCCTATATTACCTGCACCTATTATTAAAACTCGTTTTCCTGCAAGTGAGGTTTCCATACCCATATCCTCCCACAGAGATTTTTTCTGATTGTCTCTGTAAATATGGAATTTATGGCATATATTCAAAATTGCACCTACAGTATACTGGGATATTACTCCTCCAAAAGCTCCCGAAGCATTGGCCAGCATAATATGTGAAGGAAATCCTTCGTTTCGAGTATATTTGTCCGTACCGGCCATTGTCATTTGAATAAGCTTTAAATCAGGGGCATTCTGTATCATATTTATTTCAGGTTCGCCGATAATTATTTCAGCTTTATCTATTTCCTGCTTTAATAAATCTTTTTCGGCATTTTCATCTACGTAAACGAAATTAAAGTTTTTACCGACTGAATTCAAAATATCTTTATCTCTGCCGCTGCAGGGCGACATAACAAGAACATTAATCATGGGTACCTCCTTATGCAGTTTTGACATTTATTAACAAAGAAATTGAATTTATATTCTCTGTATGATAATGGTAATGTCTGAAATAAATAAAGTCAAGGTCGTTTTTATTGCAATATTTATAAAACTTGAATTGATATGGAGTGTATTTTATGATAAAATAGAAAAACAAATGATTTGTTGAAAGGAAGTATAATTATGGCTTGGAATCCCGAATATACAACTGAGTTTAATGCTCTTATGAAAAAATGGGATGATGAAATACAGGAGGAACTTAAGAAAAAAGCTCCAACAAGAGGCCTGGCAGCAGGAAGCAGAGGAAAGACAGACCTTATTAACGAGAAATATAAAACTCTTCTTGCAGAACTTAAAGAAAAGTACGGAATGGCTTAATTTTTATGAAAGGAGCTGAGTATATGGCTGAACAGAGAATATGCACAATGGAGGACAAGCCCTATCTTAGAGCACTTTGGCAGAGATGCTTTGGAGATTCGGACAGCTTTATGGATTTTTTCTTTGAAAAAAGATTTTATCCCGAATACACTGTATGCACCATTGAAGATGACAAGCTTGTAAATGCCATGTATTCATTTCCTGTAAATATGCGCATAAGAGACGTGATAGTGCCATCAGCTATGCTTGCAGGATTTTCCACTGACCCCGATTACAGGGGAAGAGGCTATATGTCAGATGCATTTAGACTGCTTATAAAAAATCTGGCTGAAAGCGGAATAGCCGTTGGTCCTCATACGCCTGTAAAACATGACAGCTATTTTAAGCTTGGAAACTATTCCGCAACAGATACCAAGTTTATTTCAGGCACAGCCGATAAACCTAAGATTATGCCTGTGGGAGTAAATTTCGGAAGGATGTCCGAATCGGGAAAACTTTATCCTGTATATATGAGATTTGCGGAAAAGTATTCAGGTATGCTTGCCCGTTCTTTATTTGATTTCAGACTTAAAATGCTGGATTTGGTGTCAGACGGCGGAGAGTTTATACTTGTAGACAGAGGCGGAGAAGTAAAAGGCTATGCACTGTATTTTAATGGTGTAGAGGGACTTACAGCCGTTGAGACAGTATACGATGATGAAGAGACCGCAAATGCGCTTACAGAGGCACTGGCGTTTATTGCCGATAATAAGCCTATTAAAATAAAGCTTCCTCCCGACTGTACTGCACAGCTTCAGGGATGTGAAACTAAAATAATTCCGCATGGCGTTGCGGCTCCGATAAATATTGCAAAACTTATGAGAGCTGTATTTAAAAACGAAACGGCGGTAATTAAGATAAATGACCATATATGTGATATAAATAATGGGATATTCAGACTTGACGGAACAGCAGTGGATACTGATGATTATGACATAGATATAAGTGCAGGACACTTTATGCAGTTTATCGAAGGATATAAATCTCTTGATGAACTTGAAAAAGAAGAAAAAGCTGTTATTAAAAATAAAACTGTTGCATATGAGCTTGATTTGAGATATCCTAAATGTAAATGTTTTATATGTGACGAATATTGATCGACTATTAACAGAATACGATTGACACAAAGAGCGATATTTGGTACCAGACAAATATGGCTCTTTCTATTTGATTTGTGAAAATATATTAAAAACACTTAGGGGAGCAGGTGCTTTTGGATTGGAAATATATTTGAAAAATTATGGGGAAATATTTTGGAAACGATTTAAAAATGCGTTTCCTACAATACTTTTTTATTCTATTTCATTTTTGCTTATTTTATTGATATTTGGTGTGAAATATGCCCTTGTGGCGTCAACTGCCACGACCCTTTTTGAGGTAAGGTATAGAAAAAGCGTAAAAATCAAAGAACTGTTTAAAATGATTTTTATGTCGCTGGTTTTATGTATTCTGGCCTTTGCGGCGACAAGAAATGTTGTTCTCTGTATAATTTTAAACTTTACGGTTCCGTTTCTGCTTGTATTTTTTCAAAGCAGCCAGTTTATACCAAAGGGACACTTTGGATATGCGATGACCTTTGTTTTTCTTGAACTTATACCTATGACGGTATCACAGTTTAAAGTACAGCTTATTACAGTATTATTTACTTCTGTGCTGGCGGCCGTATGTATTATGTTTTACGGAAGATTCTTTCTGGCTAAGACTGACAGACATAAAATAGTAAAGAATTCATTAAACGACCTGGCTGAGATATTAAATAATCTGGCCGATGGTGCAGACGAAAAGAAAATACTTTTAAAACTTTATGATATGGAGCAGTCTTTTCAAAAGCTTGCCTATAACAGCAACCACCATCTTTATATGCCTGATAAAAATAAGTATTTCTTTAATATGTATACGCTTCTTTTACAGAGAGCCGTATACCTTATTACCGACGGAAGCTGGAAAGAAGAAAGAGAAATTGATGGCTGTGCGGATGCATTAAGAAAGATCGCTGATTTTACCAAAAGAAGCATAGACGCTGATGACGGAAACGTAAGAAGCTTAATGATAAAGGAAGCTGAGGAACTTGCCAGGAGCTGCAGTCTGCCAGAAGGAAGGGTAAAAATATTTTACCGCAGCTATTTACATATGTCGCTTATGCTTCTTAAGTCCATGGAGGAAAGGGAAGAAAAAGGCAGTTCGGACTTTTATAAAATACCATGGAGAGAAGTATTTAACAGCCTTATAAAGAGACTCTCAACAGACAGTTTTGAAATAAGATTTGCCTTAAGGCTTGCCATTGTTATGACCATAACCTTCACGGTGAGCCTTGTGTGGGACTTTGAACATACATACTGGTTCCCGCTCCATGCTTTCCTTCTTGTTCAGCCAAGCTATGAGGAAAGTGCACACAGAATGATGACCAGACCTATAGGAACTATAATAGGCTGTACCTTCGTACATCTTGTATATCCATTCCTGCCGGGAGTAACCAGTGTATTTGTATTTTCTGTAGCTATGGTTGCCCTTATGTACTGCTGTACACCGGGAACATGGATACAGCCGATATTTTCTACATCTTCAGCGGTAATAATGGCATCTCTTACGGTAGATGAGGCCGCTGCGGGCCAGCTGAGAATATTCTATCTGCTGATGGCTATTATACTGGTAATGATAGTAAACAGATTTTTCTTCCCCAGCAAGAAAGACGGACAGTTTAAAAGAAATATCCGTATGCTTATTGACCTTCAGAGACATTACTGGGGAATTGTCCAGCAGAGTCTTAGGGGAGATATGAGACCTGAGATTGCAGGGGAAATACTTGCATATTTCCATATGGTATATAATGAAGCAATAGTATATGTAAAAAATCTTCCTAAGGAAGAAGCTGACGAGCTTATGAGTACAATGACCGTACTTTGGAATATGTTTTCAGAGGTGGAGCAGGTTATATGCCTTGTAAATGCCGGAGAGATATATCCCGAGGAATACGGAAATCTGTATTATACATCGGCAGTGCTTATGGAAAGGCTTAAAACCAAGAATATGAATGACGGAAATTACCCTCCTGACAGAACAGGATTTAAGAGTGAAGTAGGTCTTGTGCTGGAAGGATATATGAAAAATCTGAACAGATTTTATGGCAGTCAGAAGCTTATACAGATGCTTGCTTAACAAAGTCAGATAAAGGCGCGAAAATATAAAATAAATTTTCGCGCCTTTGTAAAATCAATATAAAATATGCTCAAATAATGTAAGAATAAGAATATCATTTTATATACAATGCTCTTTATTTCGAATATTGGAAACCTTTGTTGACAAAGATATTACAGTAGTGATAAAATGTCAGACGGTATAAAAATTCGGGAGGTTACAGTAATGAAAAATACAGGTTTTACAAATGTATATCATTCAGCTGAAAACACAGAATTTTTATTTCCATTTTACAATTTTTTAGATACAAATTATTTTGTTTTTCCGGTGAAGCAGTAATTTTTGATTATTGCAGTTGCCGGCTTTTTTATTATAGAAAGGATTAAGCTTATGAAGAACGATTTTAACAGAAAAATAGTCCTTGAAGACGGAAGCGAATATTTTGGCTACGGTTTCGGCTACCACACAGACAGAGTATGTGAAATTGTTTTCAACACATCAATGGTAGGCTATCAGGAAATCGTTTCCGACCCTTCATACACTTACCAGATGGTAGTTATGACATATCCTCTTATCGGAAACTACGGTATCACTGATGAAGACTTTGAAACAAAGGTACCCACTATCGGCGGTCTGGTAGTAAGAGAATACAACGACCTTCCCAGTAACTTCAGATACACAAAAACACTTTCTGAAATACTTGAGGAAAATAAAATACCCGCTATCTGGGGCGTTGACACAAGAAAAATCGCGAGAAGCATAAGAGACCTCGGAAGCAGAAAAGTATTTATAACAGATATAGATACACCTAAGGAAGAAGCTCTCAGAATAATTGCTGAGACTGACATCCCCAAGGATGCTGTTTCAAAGGTAAGCTGCAAAAAGAGATGGTATTCAAGAACATCTAACCATAAATACAATGTTGTTGCCATCGACTGCGGAATAAAGCTTAATATAGTAAGAAGCCTTAATGCTGTAGGCTGCAACGTAACGGTAGTTCCCTACAACACTACAGCAGAGGAAATAGAAATGCACGAGCCCGACGGAATCTTCATATCAAACGGCCCTGGAGACCCTGAAGATGTTATGAATGTTGTTGAGCTTGTAAGAAAACTTAAAGGAAAATATCCTATTTTCGGAATCTGCCTTGGACATCAGCTTATAAGCCTTGCATACGGAGCTAAGACATACAAACTTAAATTCGGACACAGAGGCGGAAATCATCCTGTAAAAAATCTTGAGACAGGTAAGATTGAAATAACAAGCCAGAACCACAGCTATGCCGTTGATATGGATTCCATAAAAAATACAGACCTTACGGCTACTCATATAAATCTGCTTGATAATACGGTAGAGGGCGTTGAGTGTAAGAGAGACAGAGTATTCAGTGTTC
>CABPCX010000005.1 GCA_902406135.1 uncultured Eubacteriales bacterium | reverse complement strand
GTATGCTGCCCTATATGTAAAGCATAAAATAATGAAAAGATTCAAACAGCCGGAACTTTAGTTCCGGCTGTTTTTGCTTTTAAATAGTATTTTGTTATATACATGGAAAAGATATCAATATGGAAAGTCCGGAATCATTTTTAATAAACATTTTACCGCCATGAACATTTATAATTTTGTATGCCATAGGCAGCCCAAGACCATGGGCAGATTTAGGAATGACAGATATGTTATTTATTATGTCTTCTGAAATGCCGCTGCCGTTATCCGTAATTTTAATATAGACGTTTCCGTTGTCAGTATATTCATAAATGTTGATAGTGCAGCCATCTTCATTATGAACAACAGCATTATTGACTATATTGAAAAATGCCCGCTCCAGCAGAGATTCATCGCCGGTTATTGCAGCTTTTTCAGCCTTGAAATCAAGGGTTATTTCATATTTTTCAGAAAGGCCATTGTTTATTATTTCTGTAATTATGTTTCGGATAAGGGGGCATATTTTGATTTCCTTTTTCTTAGCCGGCTGCATATCGTATTCAAGAGACGATATGAGGTTCAAATCCTCAACCATTTTTTTGATTTTTATGCTCTGGGCAGTTATAAGACGGGCTTTTGCTTTGTTTTCCTCAGATAAATCAGAAGAGGCCGACAATGACTCGGAATATCCCATAACCATTGATAGAGGTGTGCGTATATCGTGTGATACGCCGGCTATCCAGTTTGAGCGCGCATTATCCCTTGAAAGCAGAGTGGCATTTTTTCTTGCTATACTTTTCGACGTTTCATTTATATTTTTTGATATCTCCTTGAAAATACCTTTTTCTTTTAGATGAACTTCTTTTTCAAGCCTTAAATTGTTGATGCCGTCGGTTAAGGTTCTCAGCCTTTTATACAAAGTACTTCCGAATAAAAGCGCCAGGAAAGTAGACAAAATCAGATTTAAAACTATTATACCTAAAATCCTTTGAGGGAGGGTATCAAACCATTTCATTGAATATTGAATCTCATACTTTCCGACAGAATCCTTAGGTGCGCCAAGGACCAAAAGACCATAATCTTCTGTCCTTACATATACAGGATAGTCATTTAAAAACCATCTTGTCATTTTTGCCACATCATTTATTGTATAATGGTCAGGTATATCACTTGGCTTATTATAATCCCAGATAACATTTCCGTCCTCGTCAATGAGTATGCACCAGCTGTCCTCAGGTATAAGCGAAGTATCCTTGAGGTTAAAATTGTTTTCGCTTACCTCCATATTTTCGCTTATTTTTTCAAGAATATAACTGCCGCTGTTTGTAAAAGAAGAATTCACATCGCTTTGTATAAAGGCAATGCCGGTAAAATTTATAATAAGCAGTATTAACGATATAAGAGCCGAAGAAAGGGTAAAACAGATAAAGATTTTAAGTATAGTTTTATTCATCTTTTATCACCAGCTTGTATCCAAGACCCTTTGCAGTAATGAGGTGAAAGGGCTTGGAAGGATTTTTCTCTATTTTTTCACGAAGTCTGCGGATATGCACCATAAGAGTATTTTCATATCCGTAATAGCCGTCTCCCCAGGCTGCCATACATAACGCGTCATTTGTAACTATCCTGTTTTTATTTTCAAAAAGCTTTTTAATAAGTATAAACTCCTTTGGCGTATACTTTCGCCGTTATATATTACCTGAGCTGTTTCAAGGTCAATTTTTCTGTCTGAAAGTTCGATGACAGGTGTTTCAGGATTTTTCATATATGTTCTTCTAAGAAGGGCTGTTATTCTCAATACAAGTTCTCCGCTTAAAAAAGGTTTTACTATATAATCATCCGCACCCATTCCAAGCCCCATAAGTCTGTCGTCGGCTTCACCTCTGGCAGTAAGGAAAATTACAGGGGCTTGGGAATATTTTCTTATGTCGCCATATAAGGAAAAACCGTCTCCATCAGGAAGGTTAACATCCAGGAGATAGAGGGCAATAGTCTGCTGTCCGGTTATTTTTAAAGCTTCACTGCAGTTAAGAGCTGTATATACATTAAAAAATCCGGCATTCCATAAAATCTCCTTTATCATATTTAAAAGGTCATTTTCATCGTCTACTATGAGGATTTTTTTGTTTTTAAGTTCATCCATTTTTATCACCTTTTTGATTATATCACAATTAATTAAATAAATTTTGAAACACAGCGCCTGATTTTGAAATTTAAGGTTGGCGTAAGGTTGGGTTAAGATTGCTGAAAGGCAGGTCTGCTAATATCATACTGTCTTTAAAATAACAGGAAAATGAAAAACATATACAGGCTTATGTCTGATATAAAAGAAGGAGATGTAATGAAAATGAAAGAAAAAGTAGAAACTTTCGGACTTACAAAAAGATACGGAGATTTTGTATCCGTGAATGACTTGAATATGACAGTTGCGGAAGGCAGTATATATGGCTTTCTTGGACCAAACGGAGCGGGCAAGTCCACAACACTGAAAATGCTTCTGGGACTTGTACATCCCACAGAAGGAGAAATTAAAATTTTCGGAAAGAAGGTAACTTCAAAAAACAGAATAGAGATATTAAAAAACATAGGCTCGCTTATAGAAATGCCTTCATATTACGGTCATCTTACGGCAAAGGAAAATCTTAAAATATGCCAGACAATACTTGGTGTGCCTGAAAAAAATATTGACGAAGTACTGAAAATAGTAAGGCTTGACAAGCAGATTAATAAAAGAACATCGGCATTTTCCCTTGGAATGAAACAAAGACTTGGGCTTGCATCGGCTCTGCTTTCGTTTCCGAAACTTCTTATACTTGATGAGCCCACAAACGGACTTGACCCCGCTGGAATACACGAAATGCGAGAGCTGATAAGGTCTCTGCCTGAAAGATACGGTATGACCGTTATTGTTTCAAGCCACCTGCTTTCGGAAATTGACCAGCTGGCTGATAATGTGGGAATAATAGCAAACGGAAAGATGATGTATCAGGGAACTCTTTCAAAACTTCACGAAAAAGATACTTCAAAATCTCTTGAGCAGATATTCCTTGACCTTACAGGAAAGGAGCAGAGTTTATGATTAGACTTCTTAGATGTGAGTTTATGAAGACAAGGCGGTGCTATGTGTTTCTTACTTCAGTCATAATATGCGTACTGTGTATGTGCTGGGCGTTTTATGGAAAAATTGACGATGATACACTTAGATTTGGCTGGATGATGAATTTATATCTGTTTCCATTGATTAATGCTATATTTTTACCTCTTCTTTCTATGGTTACTGCATCCAGACTGTGCGGTATAGAACATAAAGGTCTTATGCTTAAACAGTTATGTTCAATAGAGAAAAAAGAGAGGATATATGACGCTAAACTTATTTATGGACTTATCACAATTATTATATGTATTTTGCTGATGTGGTGCGCTACGGTGCTGCAGGGATTTGTTGTCGGCTTTGAGGAGGAGTTTCCTCTGAAACTATATCTGCTGTATCTGCTTTTTACTATAGTGCCTACGGTTGTAATATACATTTTTCAGCATTCGTTATCCATCATATTTAAAAACCAGGCTGTGGCATTTTTTGTGGGCATTATAGGAGAATTTGCAGGAATATTTTCCATGTTTCTGCCCAATGTGCCTTTCTTAAGAAAATCACTTTTATGGGGATATTATGGAGTGCTGCAGTTTGTAGGGCTCTTTGGCTGGACAAAAGAAACAAGATATGATAACGCCTATTTTGACATTATGCCCATTGACTGGACTTTTTTTTGGGTACTGTCAGCAGCCGGAATTATCATATATTTTGCAGGAAAAAGAATATTCTGCAAAAGGGAGGTTTGATTTATGATTTTTAAAATGTTAAAAGCGGAAAGAATGAAACTTAAAAGGTCGCCGGTATGGATAGCATTTATAATTATGCCGATTATACCTGCGCTTTTGGGAACAATAAATTACTTGGGAAATATTGAAATACTCCAGAGCGAATGGTACAGCCTCTGGACGCAGCATACACTGTTCACATGCTATTTTTTTCTTCCGATAATGATAGGTGTCTACTGTTCGTATATAATGCATCAGGAGGAGACCAATCGCAATTGGAACAAAGTACTTACCTTACCGCAAAAAAAGAGTATGGTATTTATATCAAAACTGATAACTGCATCATCGATGATACTTTTAAGCGAAATATGGATAGGAATACTGTTTGTAGTGTCGGGAAAGGCAATAGGTATGACAGGAGATATCCCTTTGGATAAAATAATTATATGGTGCGTATTTGGAACCATGGGAGGAACAGTTATGGCCAGTGCCCAGCTTTTGATATCGCTTTTTATAAAAAGTTTTGCACTGCCCGTAGGCATAGCCCTTGCCGGAGGGCTTTCAGGATTATTGTTTTTAGTTAAGGACCTTGGGCATATATGGCCATACTCACTGATGGCCTACGGAATGAATTCCAATGCACCCCAGGAGCTTATTCAGAGCGGTTACGCACAGTTTGTAGTTATATGTATAGCTTATATAGTATTGTTTACAGCAGTAAGTGCAGCCGTTATATCAAAAAGAGATATATGATTTAAAAGAGCCGTTTAATAATAAGCGGCTTTTTTATTTTTAAAGTGTATTGACAAATACTTCTACAAGATGTAGAATAAATATAACTTCTACATAATGTAGAATAAACGGGAGGTGAATGTATGCAGAAAATATCTGATTCTGAAATGGAGATAATGAACATTCTTTGGAAAAATGACAGGGGAATGAGCGGTAAAGAAATAATGGAGTCCATACCAGAAAAACAGTGGAAGATAACTACCGTTTTGACGTTGATATCAAGATTAGCGGATAAAGGCTTCGTAAAGTCTGAGAAAAACGGCAGAGGAAATATCTATTACAGTGCTGTTTCCGAAAAGGAATATAGGAAGATGTGCTCAAAAAGCTTTCTTAATGAATTTTATGAAGGCTCATTAAAGAACTTTTTTGCTGCTTTATATGATGATAATGAGATAAGCAGAGACGATATCGAAGAACTTAAATCCATTCTTGAAAGAGGTGGTGAAGCTAAATGAGAGTATTAATGGAGCTTACTATAATTGGGGCAGTTTTAACGTCTGTACTTTTACTTTTGAAATCGCCTCTTATAAAGAGATTTGGTGGAAGCTGGTATTACTATATATGGACAGCAGTGCTTTTTTCATTTTGTTTTCCATATAAAATAGACTTTACAAAATACTTTTTTAAGGTTCCTAACAATACTATTTTAGTCAGCCTGGCAACGGACAGCGTCATAAGGCAGAATACATATAAAGGTGCGGCAACAGGTGTAAATATATATAATGTGGCTCAGAATACTGAGATGGCAGCTGGCTATATACAAAAAGGTATTTTTATGCTTTATATAATAGGCATACTGGCAGCACTGATGTATTATGCAGGTATGTATATTTCTTTCAGGCACAAACTCAAAAGGTCTGCTTATGAAGTGCAAAGAGAGGATTATATAAACTGCCTCGACAGTCTGTGCCGTGAGATGAATATAAAAAGGAAAATACGCCTTATGGAAAGTGAAAGTGTCAGCTCACCCATATTTACTGGTATTATAAAGCCGTCTATTATTCTTCCGAAAAATGATGTCTCATTAAATGATTTGAGACTTATCCTTAAACACGAGCTTACGCATTATAAAAGAGGAGATATGATATACAAGGCGGCTGCCCTTGCGGTACATATAATCCATTGGTTCAATCCTTTTTCATATCTTGCGCTTCGTACCATAAATGAAGCCTGTGAGTATTCCTGTGATGAGGCTGTTACAAAAAATATGGATACAGATGAGAGAAAAAGATATGGCTATATGCTCTTAAATCAGGTACAGAGTTCAGCAGATAAGACATTATTTGCGGCTATGTTTTCTAAGAATGGAAAGCATATTTTAAAGAGGAGGTTTGAAATAATAATGAGTGAAAGAAAGTATAAATATATCAAAATCACAGCATCGTTTCTGTGCGCAGCCATATTGATAACCGGTTTTTTTGATTTGAAACCCATAAACGCCTTTGCTGACGGCGATGTCGTTGTTTATGAAAACGATGCAATAAAAAGTTCTGACGTAACAACGGAAGAAACAATAGATAACTCAGAAACTACAGGCATTTTAGAACTTGAAAAAATAAGCGAAGAACAGGCAGTTGAAATGGCTAAATCAGCCATTAAAAAGTACTATGACATAGACGTTGACAGTTTGGTTGTTGACGCAACATATATTGAAGAAGGCAGCGGCTCTGTACAGCCTGTTGGCTGGTTTATAAGGCTTTTTCCTGACGACGTAAATAAAACCTGTGATTATGCCGCCTGGATAGACCCTGAGGGAGAAACTGTAAGGGTTTCCGTTTCTGGACTGTGGGAAAATGCCGAGATAATAGGAGAAGACTCCATAAGCGAGATAGAATCAGACAATGGCTGGATAGAAAAAGTAAGTGAAATATCCGGTGAATCAGAAGAAAATATCAAGAATATATACTTTGAAAATTTAGATGAAAGCATAGGAGAAAAAATGGTTAATGTAAGTTATGAGCTCAACGACGGCTCAACTTATACAGCTACTCTTACTTACCCCGGCAAGGAACTGAAAGGCATAAGCATACCGGGAAAATAAGAAGGGCTTAAAAATTTTTTATACTTTATAAATATTAAAAATGACCCGTCATTATTTTGTTGCGGGCCATTTGTTTTTATAATGCCAAAAGTGTTATTTCCGTAGGGTATAGAGGTGAACTGTTGTATCTTAAATAAAATTTGTAATCGCTGGACAGCGCATATATCATTCTAGGAATTTTCCACAAATCTTCGTTATTATGATAAACGGATATGAGAAGCTTAGGGTGGTCATTGAGTATATGGTTTCTAGCACCGGTTATGGCCTTTTGCTCATATCCTTCAATATCCGCTTTTATAAGAGTTACAGGTTCTGTAATATCAATATCCAGAGCAGTAACCAAGACTTCTTCACCAATACCATTTCCAAGGGTATTGGCTGATGAACTTATGCTGTTGTTTTGTATAAGCATAGTTTCTTCTTTGTCTCCGACACCCTTTTGGCGCAGTTCTATATTTTTATATGGACTTAGATTATTTTTGAGTATTTCAAAGGTCCCTGGCGTTATTTCATAGCAGTATATTTTTTTGTAACAGTCCTCACCGTAGTTTTTTATATAGGATAAAACCGTATCGCCTGTATAGGCTCCAAGGTCCACAACAACCTCATTTTCATCGCATTTTACTATATCCAAGTCAAAATAATCATCAAATAAATATTCCCTTGTCTGCGCCGGAGTTGAGAAATCATATCTGTACCAGTTGCTTAAAATTGAATAGAGTGTCTTTTTTGACCTGTAGTCACAGAGTTTTTCATATACCCATACAAAGTCATCTATGTGCTCGTAAAGGGCTTTTTCCTTAAGTTCTATCTGTTCGTAGTTTCCGTTATCAATATCCAGATATCCCCAGTATCCAAACTGATTGAAAAAATTCATACAGCTTATTTTTGTTTCACGGGGAACGTTATCATAACTTTTTCTTATTCTGTAATATAATTCCTTTTCGTTAACTGATTTTATTTCATTTGCCATATCATAAAAATTTTTGTCTATGATATTCATTTAATCACTCTCCCAAGTAAATATATAGGGATTATGGAAAATTTATGACTGAATAAACGGTGTGTATGTCCGCTTGAGTTTTTTATGATAAAGAAATATAATGAAAAACAGACAGTTTAAATTTTTAAATACGGAGAGATTTTTATGAAAGAAATACTTCTTCTTGAAGATGATGCGGACCTCGGGAGAGGCATAAAAATGGCTTTAAGCACAGCTGATGTAAGCGTTACACTCTGTGATACTCTCAAAAAAGCCAGAAATATACTTGATTCAAAAATTTTTGACCTTCTTATTCTTGATGTAAATCTGCCGGATGGAAACGGTATCGACCTTTTAAAGGAAGAAAAGGAAGCTCACAGCGAAATACCTGTTATACTCCTTACCGCTAACGATATGGAAATAGATGTTGTAACAGGGCTTGAGGCAGGTGCGGACGATTATATAACAAAACCGTTTTCGCTGGCTATATTAAGGGCAAGGGTAAATACACAGCTGAAACGTTCCGCTGTCAAAAAAGAAAATATAATTTTAACAGGGCCCTATACATTTGATTTTGAACATTTAGTATACCGTAAAAACGGAAGTCTTGTTGAGCTGAGCCATACGGAACAGAAACTTTTAAAAATATTAGTGGAAAACAAAGGCCACGCCGTAAGCAGGGCATCCATGGTGGACAGAATATGGACGGACGGAGCGGAATATGTTGACGCTCTGACAGTGGCAGTAAAAAGACTGAGAGCTAAGCTGGAGGATGACCCGGCAAAGCCCGTTTATCTTAAAACTGTCTATGGGGTAGGCTATACATGGGCGGTGAGAGTATGAGCTGGCTGGCTTTATTTTTTGGAGCGGCATTTTTATGCGCACTTATATATGCCATTTATCAGAAAAGATACGTACGCCGTACATTGAATAATCTGGACAGTATGATAATAAAGGCCCTTGACGGTGAATTTTCGGAAGATGATTATGATGAATCCTTAAAATCATCCATAGAAACAAAATTCGCAAGATATCTGGCTGCATCGTCAAAATCATTTAATGGCGTAAAAGAAGAAAAAGAACGAATTAAGACATTGATTTCTGATATTTCACATCAGACCAGAACACCTGTGGCAAACATAAGACTTTATACCCAGCTGCTTGGCGAACAGAATTTAGGAGAAGAAAGCAGAGACTGTTTGGAAGCCCTTGAAAGCCAGACGGAAAAATTACAGATGCTTATAGAGGCCCTTGTAAAGACTTCCAGGCTCGAGACAGGAATACTTGAGCTTCATACAAAGCCGGAATCTCTTAAAAACATAGTTGAACGTGCAGTTGAACAGTACAGACCAAAGGCAGATGAAAAAAATATAAAACTTAAGGCCTTTACTTCTGACATATCAGCTGTATGTGACGCTAAATGGACGGAAGAGGCCGTCTGCAATCTCTTAGACAATGCCGTTAAATATACTCCTGACGGCGGAAATATAACGGTCAGACTGTCGGAGTATGAAATGTTCTGCCGTATAGATGTGACCGATGACGGAAACGGTATAAGCGAGGAAGAACAGCCCAAAATATTTGGAAGGTTTTATAGAGGAAAGGACGTCTATAATAAACAGGGCGTAGGAATAGGCCTTTATCTCACCAGACAGATAGTGTCAAATGAGGGAGGATATATGAAGGTCATTTCCTCAGAGGGAAATGGAAGTACATTCTCAATTTTTCTTCAGAAAGCATAAATGTGACGAAACTGTTATATTCTTGACAGTGCCATGACATAATTATGTGATAAAGTCTGTATTGTAAAAGGAAATACGCAATGCAGACTTTTTTAATCAGGAGGTTTAAGATATGACGATACTTGAGACCATTGACCTTAAAAAAACTTACGGCAAAGGAGATACGGCAGTACATGCTCTGGACGGAGTTAATCTCAAAGTTGAAAACGGAGAATTTGTTGCCATTGTAGGAACATCAGGTTCGGGAAAATCAACGCTTCTTCATATGCTTGGAGGACTTGACCGCCCTACATCAGGAAAGGTATTTGTTGACGGAAAAGACATATTTTCTTTAAAAGACGAAGCCCTCACCATATTCAGAAGAAGAAAGATAGGCTTTGTTTTTCAGAGCTATAATCTTGTGCCGGTACTCAGCGTATATGAGAATATAATCCTTCCTATACAGCTTGACGGAGGAAAGGAGGACAGAAAATATGTGGACCAGGTTATAGAGACCCTTGGACTTTCCAAAAAGCTCAACAGTTATCCTAATCAGCTTTCCGGCGGACAGCAGCAGAGAGTAGCCATTGCCAGAGCCATAGCCGCAAAGCCTGCCATAATACTCGCCGATGAGCCCACAGGAAATCTTGATTCGAAGACAAGCCAGGATGTTTTGGGACTTCTTAAAATAACCAGTGAAAGATTTTCTCAGACAATAGTTATGATAACCCATAATGAGGAAATAGCTCAAATGGCTGACAGAATAATAAGAATAGAAGACGGACGCATAGTGGGAGGTAAGGCTTTATGATAAAAGTAAAGAATCGAAAAGCCATAAAAAACCTTTCAAATAAGAGCCTTATGGCCAATAAAACCAGAAATATAATAGCTGTGGCAGCCATAGCGCTGACAGCCCTGCTTTTTACATCTTTATTTACCATTGCGCTTTCTATCAATGAAGGTTTTCAGCAGAGTAATTTCCGCCAGGTGGGAGGATGGTCCCACGGAGGATTCAAATATTTGACTGAGGAACAGTATAACGAGTTTAAGGACGACCCGCTCATAAAGGAATATGGGTTGAGACGTTTCCTGGGTATGCCTGAGGAGGAGCCCTTTAATAAATACCATGTAGAGGTAGGATATTCCGATGCTAAAGAAGCCCACTGGATGTACTGCGACCCAATAGAGGGACGTCTGCCTGAAGAAGGCACAGATGAGGCGGCAACCGATACAAAAGTACTTGAACTTTTGGGTGTTGAGCCGAAAATTGGAGAAAAATTTACCGTTACATTTGATGTTGACGGGAAAAGTACGACACAGACATTTACATTATGCGGATGGTGGGAATATGACGAGGCTATAGTGGCCAACCACATACTTGTACCCGAAAGCCGTGTTGATGAGGTGCTGGAAGAAGTGAGAGTAACACCTCCCGGAAATAACGGAATGACAGGCGCATGGAATATGGATGTTATGTTTGACAGCTCATTCAATATAGATAAAAATATTGAGCAGGTGCTTGCAAATCACGGATATCAGGACGAAAGTATGTCAGCAGGAGATAACTATATAGCTACAGGAGTAAACTGGGGGTATTCGGCATCACAGCTGGCAGAAAGTTTAGACATTACTACTGTATCTGCCATAGCGGTTATGCTTATACTTATAATATTTACTGGATATCTCATTATTTATAACGTATTTCAGATATCCGTAGCCGGAGATATACGTTTTTACGGTCTTCTTAAAACCATAGGAACAACACCTAAGCAGATAAAAAGAATAGTTGTACGCCAGGCATTTCTGCTTTCATTAATCGGCATACCCATAGGACTTATACTTGGCTGGGCTGTGGGCAGTGTAATAACACCTGTCATAATCGGCAACCTTGACGGTATTGTAAATGTGGTATCAATAAATCCCTTAATATTTATAATTTCAGCGGTATTTGCCCTTATCACCGTATTTATATCCTGCCATAAACCTGGACGAATGGCCTCAAAAGTATCACCCATAGAGGCATTGAGATTTACTGATGTTACAAAGCCGTCCAAAAAAACAAAAAGAGGAAAGGGCAGAGTATCGGTATTTTCAATGGCCTGGGCAAACTTAGGCAGAAATAAAGGAAAGACAGCCATTACGGTTATATCACTCTCTTTGTCGGTAGTGCTTCTTATGATTACTGTAAGCTTTACAAACGGTTTTGATATGAACAAATATGTAAGCTCAATGTTTTCTACTGATTTCCAGATAGCTGGAGCATCGTATTTTCAGACAAATTTTGCTTTCAGTAAAGATACTGCTCTTTCTCCGGATGCAGTAGAAGAAATTGAAAGCCAGGAAGGAATCACAGGCGGCGGAAAGACCTACGGAAGAACAAACTATGTACAAGAATTTGTTACTGAGGATTATTACAGGACATTGGAAGGACATTATAAGACATCTGACGTTATAGATGAAGAATTGAAAACTGCCCAGAGAAATAAAGAAGGACTGGTAGCATCATCAGCCAAGCTGTACGGTATGGAGGATTTTGTTCTGGATAAGCTCAATGTTCTTGAAGGAGATATTTCAAAGCTGTATGAGCCCGGAAGCAGATATATAGCCGCTGTATATGGCACCGATGACTACGGAAAAGTTGTTGAGGACAGTGCTTGGGCAAAGGTAGGGGATACTGTTAAGCTGAGATATGCGGAAGAAATAAAATATTATAACCCTGAGACGGGAGAGGAATATCCAAGTACAGTTGACCTGATGAGTGTAAACTCTGTAATGAGAGTAACTAAATACCGCGAGGAAACCTATACTGTAGCGGCTCTGGTTGAAGTTCCTTCTTCATTAAGCTATCGCTATTATGGAGATGATGAATTTGTACTTAACAGCGATACATTTATTCAGGATTCACAGAGTGACGCCATAATGTACTATGCCTTTGATACTGACGATGCCCATAATGACCAGATGGAAGAATTTTTGAAAGACTATACGCAGAATATCAATGCTCAGTATGACTATGAGAGCAAGTCTACCTATGCTGAGGAGTTTAACGGTTTCAGAAATATGTTTATGATGCTTGGAAGTGCACTGTCATTTGTCATAGGTCTTATAGGAATCCTCAACTTCTTTAATGCGATACTTACGGGAATAGCTGTAAGAAAAAGAGAGTTTGCAATGCTCCAGTCCATTGGAATGACAGGCAAACAGCTTAAGACCATGCTCATAATAGAAGGACTGCTTTATACTCTGAGCTCAATTATTATATGCCTGATACTGTCTGTCACGGCAGGACCGCTTATGGGAAAAACTATGGAGGGAATCTACTGGTTCTTTACTTATAAATTCACATTAACTCCTGTACTTCTTATAGCACCGATTTTTGCTATTTTAGGTATTTTTATACCACTGGCAAGCTATAGGTCATTATCAAAGAGCACAATTGTTGAGAGGCTTAGAGTAGAATAAATAAAAAACAGCGGTTATATAACCGCTGTTTTTGTGCTTTTATTAATATGCTCTGCCCCAGTAAACCATATGTTTTGCTTTTTTGCCGCAGCATACGCAGGTATCTGATATATGTTCCTGCTCAAAGGGGATACATCTTGAAGTAGCGCCTGTCTTTTCTTTGATAGCATCTTCGCAGGCCTGGTCTCCACACCACATAGCTTTAATAAATCCGGGTGTTTCGTTAAGCTCTTTTTCGAATGTTTCCATATCTGTAGCAGCATATGTTTTTGAGTCGCGTCTTTCTCTTGCCTTAACAAGGAGGTTCTTCTGAATATCATCAAGAAGCTTTGTTACTTCTTCTTCAAGATTATCCATAGAAACTACTACCTTTTCGCCTGTATCACGGCGTGCAAGAACTACCTGGTTATTTTCAATATCCTTAGGTCCGACTTCAAGACGTACGGGAACGCCTTTCATTTCATATTCGCTGAATTTCCATCCGGGTGACTTATCGCTGTCATCTACCTTAACACGGAAGTTGGAAAGTCTGTCCTTAAGTTCATTTGCCTTATCAAGTACGCCTTCCTTCTGCATAGCGATAGGTACGATTATTACCTGAATAGGAGCAATTCTGGGAGGAAGTACAAGACCGCTGTTATCACCATGAACCATTATGATTGCTCCGATAAGACGTGTTGTTGTTCCCCATGATGTCTGGTGAACATACTGAAGTTCGTTATTCTTGTCAGTATACTGTATTCCAAATGCACGTGCAAATCCGTCGCCAAAGTTATGAGATGTACCTGACTGGAGTGCTTTTCCGTCATGCATAAGGCTTTCGATAGTATATGTTGCTTTAGCTCCTGCAAAACGCTCTTTTTCTGTTTTCTGACCCTTGATTACGGGTATAGCAAGGATGTTTTCGCAGAAATCAGCGTAAACATTGAGCATCTTTATTGTTTCTGCCTCAGCTTCTTCAGCAGTAGCATGGGCTGTATGGCCTTCCTGCCAGAGGAATTCTGTTGTTCTTAAGAAGGGTCGTGTAGTCTTTTCCCATCTTACAACAGAACACCACTGATTGTAGAGTTTGGGAAGGTCTCTGTATGAATGAATTATATTTTTATAATGGTCGCAGAAAAGTGTTTCAGATGTGGGTCTTACGCAGAGTCTTTCTGTAAGTTCCTGCTCTCCGCCATGGGTTACCCATGCAACTTCAGGAGCAAATCCCTCAACGTGGTCCTTTTCCTTCTGAAGAAGGCTTTCAGGAATAAAGATGGGCATATATACGTTTTCATGTCCTGTTTCTTTAAATATAGCATCCATCTGTTTCTGCATAAGTTCCCAGATGGCATATCCGTAGGGTCTGATTATCATACAGCCTCTTACGCTTGAATAGTCAACAAGGTCGGCTTTAACAACAACGTCGGTATACCACTGAGGAAAATCGACTTCCATATCTGTAATGGATTCAACAAATTTCTTATCCTTTGCCATTTTATTTCTCCTTTCAATAATAAAAAAAGCCTTCGTCCCACAACAAATAAAGGGACCAAGGTTAACTGGCGGTGCCACCCAATTTGACGTAAATACGTCCGCTCAAAATCTTTAACGCAGAATGACGCCGCGGCTTTTTACTCCGCAGAACTCGAGGGGCAGGTTCAATATTATATGTTTGAGGCTTTCACCAACCGCCTTTTCTCTGAAAAACAAAATAATATTTACTAATCCCTGTCATAGTCTTTACTCAAGTGATATAATAATCCATTGTAAGATGAAATGTCAAGTCATTTAGATAAAACAGGAGGTATATATGAAAGATTACAGACTGGAAAAACTGGCAAAGGTCCTTGTAGAATATTCAACAGCCGTAAAACCCGGCGATAATGTATGCGTTTCAGGCGAAGAAAGCACTATGCCTTTTATAAAAGAAGTTGTTAAACAGGCTATACTTGCGGGAGGAAATGTAAAATGGTTCGTGGATATGCCTGATTTAGATGAGTTTTTATTAAAAAACGGCACAAAGAACCAGATAGAGCAGCCAAACTATAGATTTGGAGAATGTGCAAGGGCAGACGTATGGATAAGCGCCTGGGGAACAGACAATATAAGCACACTTTCATCCATAGACGGCGAAACTCTTAAAAGAAGACGTCTTGCAAATGCCGAAAACAGAAAAATATACAACGAACGTTCAGGAAGCGGCGAGCTCAGATGGTGCGGTACCCAGTTCCCTGTAAACGGAGATGCCCAGTATGCGGGTATGAGCCTTGACGAATATGAAGATTTCGTATACAGTGCCGGATTTATTGATAAAGATGACCCGGTGGCAGAATGGAAAAAGATGTCCGACTATCAGCAGAAATGGGCTGACTATTTAAACGGCGTATCAAATCTTGAAATAATATCAAAGGATACCCATATAACTTTATCCGTTAAAGACAGGAAATGGATAAACTGCTGCGGTAATGAAAACTTCCCTGACGGTGAGATTTTTACTTCTCCCGTAGAAAATTCTGTTAACGGATACATTACATTCAGCTATCCTGCGCTTATGAACGGAAATGAATTTAAAAATGTTAGGCTTGAATTTAAAGACGGCAGAATAGTTGAAGCTTCCTGCGATGAAAGCGATATGACAGAGAAATTGTTAACATACATTGATACTGATGAAGGCTCCAGATTTTTGGGAGAAGTTGCCTTTGGAACAAACTATGGAATAAAGAAATTCAGTAAAAACATACTCTTTGACGAGAAGATAGGCGGCACTATGCATATGGCCCTTGGTGCAGGATTCCCTGAGGCAGGAAGCAAAAATGATTCTGCCATCCACTGGGATATGATAAACGATATGACTGCCTGCGGAAAAGTAATTGCCGACGGAATAGTTATATATGAAAACGGAAAATTCAAAGATGAACTTTTATGTAAATAAATGAAAGTTTATATATACATAAAATGACAAAAAAATTCCTCTCTAAGATTTATTATCAAATATATCTTATGGGGGAATTTTTTTGGTTATATATGCTGATGTGCTTTTTATAATAAACGTCCTTATGGACACAACATTGATGTGGGCGGCAGGAATGCTGCTTAAAGAAAAAATACGAATATTTAGAATACTTTTGGGAGCTTCGGCAGGTGCGGCCATGTATATAGCGTCTTTGTTTTTTCCTTACAGCGGCCCCGTATTTCAAATACTTCTGACGGTATTTTCCATAGCCCTTTCGGTCATAATTGCCTACAGGCCAAAGACGTTTATGAAACTGGTACATATTACACTTTTAACGGTACTGCTGGCTTTTATAGCATCAGGAGCAATAATATCCTTTATGGTTTTAAAGACCTATTGGATTTATGGCAATGTTTTTGAGGGGATATTCAAAGCTTTTTCCTACAAGATTCTCATAATTACGTCTGTACTATTCTATATTGTTATTAAGACGGGCAGAAAATATTTTATAAAAACGGCTTCTGACCCAAGACAATACTGCGATATAACGGTATACATTGATGATAAAAGGGCGGAATTGAGAGCTTTGGCAGATACAGGCAACTCTCTGAAAGATAATTTAACGGGAAAGGATATTATCGTAGCGGAATACTCTGCGGTTAAAAAGCTGATACCGATAGACGAGAGTATTAATGATGACAGCGTTGAAATGTTTAAGGTTTTGTCGGAAACGAATTTTAAGAACAGGTTACGGCTTATACCGTTTAAAAGTATAGGGAGCAAAAACGGTATATTGCTTGGAGTAAAGGCTGACAGGGCAGAAATAAGTTTTCAGGGAAACAGGAAGATAGAAAAAACAGAAGTAATACTTTGCCTTTTCAGCGGAAAAATGGACTTTGATGGCAGTTTCAACGCCATTATAAATTATGAAATATTAATATAAGGAAGTGTAGGGATGTTTGGTTTAAAATTTTTAATTTTCAGGTTAAAAAACTATTTTCTCTTCAAATTCTGTAAACAATGGAGAAACAGCACTATTTATTACATAGGAGGAAGCGATACATTTCCTCCGCCGCTTACTCAAAGTGAAGAGCAGACTGTTTTGGACGAATTGGGCGGAGAAAAGGATATTGAAGCAAAATCCATACTTATAGAAAGAAATCTCAGGCTTGTGGTTTATATAGCCAGAAAGTTTGAAAATACGGGAATAAACATAGAAGATTTGATTTCCATAGGCACCATAGGTTTGATAAAGGCAATAAATACCTTTAAGCCGGAAAAAAAGATAAAATTAGCTACATATGCTTCACGATGTATTGAAAATGAAATACTTATGTACTTAAGACGCAACAACAAAACAAGGACGGAAGTATCAATAGACGAACCTCTTAATGTTGACTGGGAAGGCAATGAACTTTTATTATCGGATATTTTAGGCACAGATGCCGATGTCATATATAAAGACATCGAAGACGAAGTTGACAAATCTCTGCTTAAAAAGGCCCTTACAAAACTGACTGAAAGGGAACAGAGAATAATCAGCCTGAGATTTGGCATAAACGGCAGCGGCAAGGAAAAAACACAAAAAGAGGTTGCCGATATGCTGGGTATATCTCAGTCATATATTTCAAGGCTGGAAAAGAAAATAATATCAAGATTAAAAAAGGAAATGAATAAATTTTCATAGAAAAAGGGCAGGTATGTTTATAGCAATGTATGACAACTGACGGAATTGCCATATAAGTTAATAAATATTGCCCGATTGAAGCAATATCCATAAAATATGCATAACTTGGTATTATATACAAAATATTAACATTTAATGTGGCTATTTCACATAAAGTGCATAAATTAAATTTAGATTAGATATACAATAGGATTAGGTTACAATTAACAACACATTGCTGCTGCAATATGTAATATGCATAATAATATAGACAGAACAATGTTGATATATGCAATGTTTTTGTTATAAAGTTTTAATTGGTTAGATTTTTGTACAAATAAAATATACAATTAAGACGCTGACTGTTATATATGGCTAAAAATATTGACATTTTATAGTATTTACTATAAAATATACTCATAGTCAGGGTGGAAATAATTTTTGCCGGACTAAAATAACATATCGTTGTTAACAACTAAAAGAAAGGGAGAAATGATATGAAGAAATTTATTTCAGTAGTCCTTGCTTCTGTTATGGTTGTTGCTATGGCAGCTGGATGCTCATCCGGCAGCACAGAAACAGCTGAAAACGAAACAACAGAAGAAGGCGCAGGCGAAGAAGGAAAAGTTTATAACGTATGTAACCTGGTAAATGGTAACCTTGGTGACAAATCATTCTTTGACTCTGCTGAAGCAGGCCTTAAAGAACTTCAGGATGCCGGCCGTATTACTTACAACACAATCGAAATGGGCGGTTCTACAGAAGACCAGGCTAAATGGCAGAGCTACCTTGAGGAAGTTTCCGCATCAGGCGAATATGATGTTATCATCTGCGGTACATATCAGATGCCTGACTACCTCAAAAATGTTGCTGAAGCATATCCCGATCAGAAATACATAATCTATGATGATACAACTTATACACTTGATAACGTTCTTAACTTAAGCTACAAACAGAACGACTTAGGTTATCTTGTAGGTGTATTTGCTGGTGCATTAACACTTGATACATCATTTGCTAACATCAACGAAGACAACGTAATCGGTTTCGTTGGCGGCGTTGACAGCCCTGTAATCAATGACTTCTTATATGGTTACATTTTAGGTGCTCAGTCAGTTAACCCTGATGTAAAAGTTGACACAAGATATGTAGGTAACTACATTGACCCCGCAAAGGGCAAAGAGCTTGCTGAATCTATGATAAACGACAACAAGTGTGACGTTGTTTGGGGTGTTGCTGGTAACTCAGGAAACGGAGCTGCTGAGGCTGCACAGGAAACAGGAAAAGCTTACTTTATCGGTGTTGACTCTGACCAGGAAGAAACATTCTCAGA
>CABPCX010000004.1 GCA_902406135.1 uncultured Eubacteriales bacterium | reverse complement strand
ATGAACGGTGTAGGTGGAAATAAATTCGAGCCAGGTACCGAGCTTAAGAGGGAAATGCTTGCCACAATCCTCTGGAATATGGAAGGAAAGCCTGAGCCAAAGGATATAGCGCCCTTCCTGGATGTAATGAGCGGAGAGTATTATTCCAAGGCCATAGCGTGGGCAGGAGAAAACGGCATAATTTCAGGATACGGCAGTGAATATGGCGTAGGAGAGGCAGTAACGAGGGAAGACTTTGCCGCGATACTGTACAGATATGCTGAGTATAAAGGCTATGACACAACCCAGGGCGGAATGGCCGTAAGGGAGTTTGCGGATTATGAAGAAATATCGGAATACGCAAAGGCACCTGTTGCCTGGGCAGTAAACGCAGGAATAATAAGCGGAATGGGCAACGGCAGTATATCACCAAAGACAACAACAAGCCGAGGACAGGCGGCAGTAATGCTTATGAATTTCTGTAAAAACGTGAAATAATAAATCAATAAATGATGAAAGGCCGGGGCAGCAGCTCCGGCTTTTTTAAGGGGCGAGATGTTGACATATCAACATCTTTGTGCTATCATTTTGACGATTTATAAGGAGGCTGAAATGCTTAGCAGATTTGAATTATTCATCATATCGGTAGCAAGAATATATAAAAGCATACAGAAAATAAAGAGCAGAGAAATGACGGAGCTTGGACTTAAGGGGCCGCAGGTAATGTGTCTTTTGAACTTAAGAAGAAGCGGTGAGCTGACGTCTGCGGAGTTATCGTCGCTGTGTATGGAGGATAAGGGAGGTATATCCAGGACAATATCGAAGCTTGAGAGCGAGGGACTGGTATATCTTGACGCACCGGGCGATAAGCGCAGATACCGTGCGAAAATAAAGCTGACCCCAAAGGGCGAAGAATTATCGGATAAGATGGTAACGCTTATAGAATCTTCGGTAAGCAGGGCAGGAGAAGGCCTGACGGAAGAAGAGAGAGCGGTATTTTATAAAGCTCTTGGCAAAATTGCCGACAATCTGCAAAATATATGCGAAAACAAAGGAGAAACAAAATGAACGTAGTAAAGAAGGCATACTGCCGTACATATCAGACTGTATTTAAACTGGCTCTGCCGGTACTGCCCTATAGAAAGCCTGAGATATTAGACGGACCCAACGGGACAGCGGCTCTGTTTAAGAGGAAGGGCATAAGAAGGGTGCTTATGGTAACTGACAAGAGCATAAGGGGCTTTGGCATAACAAAGCCTTTGGAAGATAAGCTTAAGGAAGAGGGCATAAGATGCTATGTATATGATAAGACCGTTGCAAACCCCACAACAGACAATGTGGAGGAAGCAAGGCTTATGTATCTTAAGGGCAACTGCCAGGCGATAATAGGCTTTGGCGGCGGCTCGTCCATCGACTGTGCGAAGGCGGTAGGAGCAAGGATAGCAAAGCCCCGTCAAAGTCTGGCGAAGATGAAGGGAATACTTAAGGTACATAAAAGACTGCCGCTTCTTATTGCCATACCGACTACAGCGGGCACAGGCAGTGAGACTACATTGGCATCGGTAATAACTGACAGCAGGACAAGGCATAAATACCCCATAAACGATTTTCCTCTTATACCACGCTATGCGGTGCTTGACCCTGAGGTTACAAGGTCGCTTCCAAGGAGCCTTACGGCCACAACGGGAATGGACGCACTGACCCATGCGGTGGAGGCTTATATCGGCAGGTCCACAACAAAGGACACAAGGGCTGATGCTACAGAGGCTGTAAGACTTATATTTGAGAATATATTTGACGCCTGCGAAGACGGAAACAATATGAGAGCGAGAAAGAATATGCTCAGGGCGGCATATTTAGCAGGAAGTGCCTTTACAAAATCCTATGTAGGATATGTGCATGCGGTAGCCCATTCCCTTGGCGGAAGATACAATGTGCCCCATGGACTGGCAAATGCGGTGCTTCTTCCCCATGTGCTTGAGAGCTATGGAGAAAGCGCCTATAAGAAACTGCATGAGCTGGCGGTTGTAATAGGCATATCAACACTTCAGGAAAGCGACAAAGCGGGAGCGGAGAAATTCATCGAGGCAGTAAAAGAGATGAAGGTAAGGCTTGATATCCCCGACACAATAAAGGAGATAAGGAAAAAGGACGTACCCCGACTTGCACGTTATGCGGAGAAGGAAGGCAATCCTCTTTATCCCGTACCAAAACTTATGGACGCGAAAGAGCTTGAAAAGTTTTATTATGAAGTTATGGAGAGATGAGATATGAGACCGGAAGAAATTCAGAATATAATCGATAAACAGAAAGAATTTTTTGAAAGCGGCAGGACGCTCAATGTAAATTTCAGAATAAATTCATTAAGACACCTTAAGCATACTGTTTTGAAATATGAGAAAGAGATAAACGAAGCTCTTAAAGCGGACCTTGGAAAAAGCGCCTTTGAGGGATATATGTGCGAGACAGGAATGGTGCTTAGTGAGCTTTCATATATGATAAAGCGTACGGCATCCTATGCGGGAGAAAAGACAGTAATAACACCCCTTGCGCAGTTTGCGGCAAGGAGCTTTGTAAAACCTTCACCCTATGGAGTAACGCTTATAATGAGCCCCTGGAATTATCCTTTTATGCTTACCCTTGACCCGCTGGTAGACGCATTGGCGGCAGGAAATACGGCAGTAGTTAAGCCCAGTGCATACTCACCCAAAACCAGCGAAGTAATAGCAAAAATAATAGGCGAATGTTTTGACCCTGCCTATGTGGCTGTAGTAACGGGCGGAAGAAAGGAAAACAGCTGTCTGTTAAGCGGAAACTTTGACTATATATTCTTTACGGGAAGCCAGGCTGTAGGAAAGGAAGTTTTAAGAAACGCGGCAGAGAGACTTACACCCGTAACCCTTGAGCTGGGCGGAAAGAGTCCATGCATCGTTGACTCCACAGCAAAGCTTAAGCTTGCGGCAAAGAGAATAGTTTTCGGAAAATTCCTCAACTGCGGACAGACATGCGTAGCGCCCGACTATATATACTGCGACGAAAAAATAAAGGATAAGCTCATTGAAGAAATAAAGATACAGATAAAGAAGCAGTTTGGAGAGAAACCTCTTTTAAATGAAAACTACGGTAAAATAATAAATGAGAAACATTTTGACCGTCTCAGCGGTCTTATGGACGGCAGCAAGGTTGTATTCGGAGGGGACAGCGACAGAGCTTCCCAGAGAATAGAGCCCACTGTTATGGACAATGTGGACTTTAGTGACGCCGTAATGGGAGAAGAAATTTTCGGACCCATACTCCCCGTGCTTACATTCAAAAATATAAATGAAGCCGTTAAGAAAATAAATTCAAGACCTCACCCTCTGGCGCTGTATATGTTCTCAGAGGACAGAAAGACAATAAAATTTGTTATGAGCAGATGCCAGTTTGGCGGAGGCTGTATAAACGATACAATAATCCACCTTGCCACAAGCCGTATGGGATTCGGCGGCGTGGGAGCCAGCGGAATGGGTGCATACCATGGAAAAATCGGTTTTGATGCCTTCTCCCATAAAAAGAGCATCGTAGACAAGAAGACATGGATGGACCTTCCCATGAGGTATCAGCCCTATAAGCAGATAAACGAAATGCTTATAAAGATGTTTTTAAGATAATAGGGCATTCTGACCGAATTTGAAATATCATTCTTTGAGGAGGGACCGTTTCCGTCAGGGGAAACGGTCCCTTTTAAGAAGCAAAAATACCGGGAAAAAACATATATTGAACACCATTCTCATATAGGAGGGTAAAATATGAAGAACGTACTTATCATATCCAGCAGTCCAAGAAGGAACGGAAACTCACAGCTTTTATGTGAAAAGTTTATGGAAGGAGCCGAAAAAAGCGGAAATTCCGTAAAACTCGTCAGGCTGATGGAGAAGAAAATAGGCTTCTGCCATGCCTGTGACGCGTGTATGAAAACGGGAAAATGTGTATTAAATGACGATATGAATGAACTTCTTGAGGACTTTCAGAAAGCGGAAGTAATCGTGCTTGCCACACCCGTTTACTTCTACGGAATAAGTGCTCAGATGAAAACATTTATCGACCGCACATATCCCATCTGGCAGCATCTCGGAAGCAAAGAGGTTTATTATATAGTATCCGCAGGCCTTGGCAGGGACATAATAGAAAGGTCTCTGGGAGACCTGGACGGATTTGTGGAACATCTTGAAAAGTATGATATAAGAGGCAGACTGTATGCCGAAAACGTAATGGATGCGGGTCTCGTAAAAAATACCGATTTGATGGACAAAGCATATCAGATGGGGCTTAATGTCTGATAAATACAAAAGCACGCCTTATTGGGCGTGCTTTATTTTTATACCAGTTTTTTCTTCCACTTTTCCCTTTTGCAGTACAGCCAGCCCACAGGCACCGACGATGAGGGGGCTATCATACAAGCGATATATACTCCCGTTATGCCGATGAGACTTTCCAGGACAAAGGCCAGTACAAGCCTTACAACTATACAGTTTAAAAACGAATTGGCCATTACGAACATGGTATCTCCGCAGGCAGTGGCCAGTACGTTATAGGACAGGAATCCCGCGTAAAACAGCTGGGCAATTATTTCTATCCTTATGTTTGTTACGGCATGCTGAGCTATTAACGGGTCCTTATTGAAGAAGGAGACAATAAACGGTGCCGTTACTTCCACTATGGCTATTATTATAAGTGCCATTATGACCGTTGTTTTAAGACAGGCATTAAGTACGGCTTTGGCTCTGTCGAATTTTCCGGCGCCTATATTCTGGGCGGCCATGGTGGCTGCCGCACTGGTCATGGCCGTAATAAACAGCTGGCAGAAATCCTTTATTTTATTGGATATGCCGTTTCCTGCCGACACATCCACTCCGTAGAGATTTATCAAAAACGCTACCGCAAGCCAAGATACACTGGCTATGGTCCACTGCAGGGCAATGGGAAATCCCAGCTTAAGTATTTTTATGAGCTTTTCGCCCTTTATTTTCAGTGCCTTTATATAAAATCCATAGTCACTGCCCTTTACGGACGTATATATGAGCGCCGTAATGAAGGATACTCCCTGGGCTATGACCGTACCAAGGGCGGCTCCTGCCACACCCATTTCCATAAGCGCTACAAATACATAGTCCAGTACGATATTTACCGCCGTTGACAGCATTATTATGCGCATGGGTATTTTTGAGTTGCCTGCGGCCCTAAGTATGGCGCTTAAGGCATTGTATCCGAATATGAATGCCATTCCGCAGGAGCATATTTGTACATATTCAGTTGCTTCTTCCAGGGCTGGGGCATTTAAAAATTCCAAAAGAGCTCCGCCCAAAGAATAAAACATTAATCCGAAAATTATGCTCATCAGCAGGGAGGATACAAACAGAGTGCCTACGGCGCTTTTCCTGTCCTCGTCCATTCCCGAGCCGAAATACTGGCTTATAAGCACATTTCCGCCTACGGTTATGCCTATGGCTATCTGGGTTATGAGATTCATTATGAGGGAGCCGTTGGATATGGCCGATATTCCGTTTCCGCCTATGTACCTGCCCGCTATCCATATATCCACAATGCTGTATACCGCCTGCAGTATGCTGGTCACTATCATTGGTGCCGCGTATCTTAAAAGTGATTTGAATACACTGCCTTCCGTCAGATTTTCCGTTGACATTTATCTCCCTCCCCCGTTAATGATTATGCCTTAATAAAATTAGACCTCTTTTACCCGCCATTTGTCAAGAAATTTTTTAAGAGGGTATTGACAGAACTATATATACTGTGTATATTATATATATACAGTATATGCGAGGTGGTTACATGAATATAGTTATAAGCAATAAGGACGACAGACCCATATACGAACAGATAGTTTCGCAGTTTAAGGAAATGATAATATCCGGAAAGCTTAAAAGCGGTGAGGCGCTGCCTTCCATAAGGGCTTTGGCCAAGGACTTGAGAATATCCGTCATAACTACTAAAAGAGCCTATGAGGAGCTGGAAAGGGACGGTTTTATTGAGACCGTGGCAGGAAAGGGCTCCTTTGTGGCGGAGCAGAATACGGAAGCCATAAAAGAGGAAAAACTTAAAGCCATAGAAAAACAAATGCTTGATATAAGACGTGAGGCTGAACTTTGCGGCATAGACCTTAAAACACTGACAGAAATGTTTGAACTTATATGCGGGGAGGAATAAGAATGAATATTTTGGAAATAGAAAAACTTACTAAGAATTATAAAAAATTCAGTCTGGACAATATATCTTTCACACTGCCCGAAGGTGCAATAATGGGCCTTATAGGTGAAAACGGAGCCGGTAAGACTACCATAATTAATCTCATAACCGGGGCGGTAAAAAAGTCAGGAGGAAAAATAAAAATATTCGGTAAAGATTCGGAAGGACTTTCCGAAGACGATTTCGCCCTTATAGGCACGGTGCTTGCGGACTGCTCTTTCCCGGAGGAAATGAATGTCAGTATGGCAGAAAAGGTATTCAGCGGTCTGTATAAAAACTGGGACAGGGAGAATTTCTTCGGCTATACGGAAAAATTCGGCCTGCCTTTAAAGAAAAAAATAAAGACCTTTTCAACGGGTATGAAAATGAGGCTTGAAATAGCTGTGGCCCTTTCCCATAACGCAAGGCTGCTTATTCTGGATGAGGTCACAAACGGCCTTGACCCCGCCGCAAGGATGGATGTACTTGATATGCTCCTGGATTTCATTCAGGACGAAAGATGCTCCGTCCTCATTTCTTCCCACATCGTCGGAGATTTGGAAAAAATATGCGACTATATAACTTTTATAAATAAGGGCAGACTTATATTCTCTGAAAATAAGGACGACCTTTTAGATGAATACGCCATAATAAATATCGATGACGCAAGAATTAATGAGCTGGACGAAAATGCGGTCATAGCCGTAAACAAAACTTCCTGCTCCCAGACCGCCCTTGTATTAAAAGATAAAATACCCAGGGGCTTTGAATGCCAAAAGGCAGGTATCGAAGACATAATGCTTTACTATATTAAAAGGAGTGAAAAGCAATGAAAGGATTTAAAGGAATACTTATAAAGGATATTTCTATTATAAAAAGCCAGCTTCTTATTGTTATCGGAATCATAATCTTCTATATCGCAGCCACAGCACTTTCAAAGGATACAGCCTATGTGGCCAGCTTTGCCGGCAGTTACAATGTAGTGCTTATGACAATGCTTCCGGTGACTCTGCTCGGATATGACGAAAAAAACAAGTGGGGCAGATATTCCGCCGCAATGCCCGTATCCAGAAAGGCCAATGTGGTCAGCAAGTTTGTTGTTATGCTTGGAATGAGCGCAATAAATGCCGTTGTCCTTGGAATAGTGTTTTATATTACGGGACGGGGCGATATGGTAACATTCATAATAGCCATACTGGGCGCCTCCCTTTTTACAGGCTCACTGGTTACCGTACTGGCATATAAATTCGGCTCCAATAACGCAAGGTTTATATTTATCGGCGTTTTACTCATTGCATTCATTTTTATAGCCTACAGCGCCAGATATAATTGGGAATTCATCGGAAATGAGTTCAGCTTGGATGGCAGCGGACTTAAAACACTGGTACTTGGATTTCTGGCCTTTTCCCTGTTGGTGAGTCTCGCCTGTATGATGGCCTCCATACACATTTATCAGAATAAAGACCTTTGATTAATTTTTCAGGGACGCCTAAAAGGGGCGTCCTTTTTATATTTGGGCGGTTTGACCGTAATTTAGGGAAGTTTTTGGACAAAAAGAGTATGGTATAATTAAGGCTGATATGTTATGCTGACAGTATAATGATGTTTTATGAAAGTGAGGGCAAATATGGAGACAGGAATATCCCTTGATACCTATAAAATATTCTGTGCGGTGGTGAGGACAGGAAATATGTCAGCGGCGGCCAAGGAGCTTTTCATATCCCAGCCGGCGGTGAGCATGGCCATAAAGCAGCTGGAAGAAAGGCTTGGGGGACCGCTTTTGGTGAGGACGCCAAAAGGAGTAATACTTACGCCTGAGGGCAGGGTGCTTTTTAACTATCTGGATATGGCATTCAATATGGTAAAGACGGCGGAGCATAAATATTTTGAGCTGGCCAATCTGGAGCAGGGCGAAGTGCGCATAGGCGCTAGCGACATAGTCATAAGCGGTTATCTTATGCCCTATATTGAGAAATTTTCCAATGCCTATTCGGACATAAGGATAAAGGTAGTAAACAAAACGACCTATGAATCCCTGGAGCTGATGAAAAGGGGTGTCATAGATATGTGTTTTGTAAATCTGCCCATTGAGCACAGTGAAGATATGGAGATAACGAAATGTGTGGAGATACACGACTGTCTGATAGGTGGTACGAAATATAAGGAGCTGGCAAAGGAAGGAGTAAAGCTGTCGGAGCTTTCAAAATATCCACTGCTGTTATTGGAGGATATGAGTAACACGAGGAAGCAGCTGGACAGATTTGCGGCGGAAAACGGCATATATTTTAAGCCCATAATAGAGCTTGCCAGCTATGACCTGCTTATAGAGTTTGCGAAAATAAACCTGGGGCTTACGTTTATAATAAGGGAGTTTGACAACAAAGCCATAGACGGAGAAAATCTGTTTGAGATACCTGTAACACCGGAACTTCCAAAAAGATATGTAGGCCTGGTTATGCTTAAAAATGCGGCATTATCCTTTGCGGCGAGACGCTTCGTGGAAATGCTGGGCCTGGAAGGTAAAAAAGAATAGTTTATTCTATACAAAACCTGAGCCGTAAGGAAGAAGTAATGTTATAGCATAATGACAAAATGTAACAATGTTTATGTCTTTCGGTTGAAAACATTGTCCGTGTAAAGTAAAATACAAATATTAGTATAATGAATATGATTTATACACAGGAGGAAGAAGAAAATGGGTTCATTAGACGGATTAAAGGTACTTGATTTTTCAACTCTGCTGCCCGGACCCTATGCAACACTTATGCTTGCGGATATGGGCGCCGAGGTACTCAAGGTAAGTTCGGCGAGCAAACCGGACATAGTTCTTGACTATCCTCCCTATATAGGGGATACAGGCATATCAGCCTGCCAGGCATGGCTTGGAAGAAACAAAAAGACAATGTACCTCAATCTTAAGACAGAGGAAGGAAAAGCAATAGTAAAAGAGCTTGTAAAGGAATACGACATAGTTCTTGAGCAGTTCAGACCCGGCGTTATGGACAAGCTTGGACTTGGATATGAAGACCTTAAGGCAGTAAATCCGGGAGTTATCTACTGTTCACTTACAGGCTATGGACAGAGCGGACCCCTTAAGCTTGCGGCAGGACATGACATCAACTATATGTCAAGAAGCGGCATCATTTCCCATGCGGGAAGAAAAGAAGGCGGACCTTCACTTATGAACTTCCAGATAGCTGATATTGCGGTAGGTTCACTGAATTCGGTAATCGGAATACTTGCGGCAGTAAACTACAGAAGAAATACAGGCAAAGGCCAGTTTATAGATGTAGCCATGATGGACGGCTGCGTACCTTTCAACAGTCTTGACGGCGCAAGCTTCCTTGTTTCAGGCGAGGAGCCCAAGCGTGAGGGAGAAAGACTTAACGGCGGATGTATGTATGCCTTCTATGAAACAAAGGACGGCCAGTATATGAGCGTTGGCTCCCTTGAGCCCCAGTTCTGGAAAGCATTCTGCCAGGCCATCGGACGTGAGGACCTTATTGACGGAACAGTATGGCCCGAAAACGTAGGAGAAGTTAAGGCAGAGATAAGAGGCATATTCAAGACAAAGACAAGGGACGAATGGGTAGAAGTATTCTCACACTATGATGCCTGCGTACAGCCTGTACTCAATCTTAAGGAAGCGCTCCTTGAAGATGAGCAGGTAAAGGACAGACAGATGGTAGTGGACGTTGACCTTCCTCTCCATGAGGGTGTTAAGGTAAAACAGCTTGCCACATCAATCAAGCTGAGCGAGTGCCCCTGCGAGTATAAATTTGCAGGCTATCCTCTCGGATACCATACAAAAGAAATGATAGAGAAACTTGGTCTCAACTATGACGAGCTTGAGGCAAAGGGCGTATTCAAATAAGTTTAAATAAGAATAAAAATCCGGCGGAAGCCGGATTTTTTATTTATTTGTTATTATGGGCATATTATGATAAAATCAGCCTATAAGATAAATTAGCGGGGTGCGTTATGTCAAAGAAAAAGACAAGAAATACAAAGGGAAAAATAATATCGGCGGCATGGGAACTGTTTTATGAGCAGGGCTATGACGATACGACCGTTGAGGAAATAATAGAAAAATCCGGCACATCAAAGGGCTCATTTTATCATTACTTTGAGGGCAAGGATGCGCTTCTCGGTTCACTGTCCATAATATTTGACGAGAAATATCAGGAGCTTATGGAGACCATAGATGAAAGTATGGGCAGCTTTGACAGACTGATGTATTTGAATAGAGAATTGTTCAGAATGATAGAAAACAGCATATCCCTGGACCTTTTGGCGAGACTTTATTCTTCCCAGCTTGTAACGAAGGGTGAAAAGCACCTGCTGGACCATAACAGGCTTTATTTTAAGGTGCTGAGACAGATAGTTACGGAGGGGCAGAAAAACGGAGAGCTTACGGACGAGCTTTCAGTCAATGAGATAGTAAGGGCCTATGCCATGCTGGAAAGGGCGTTTCTTTATGACTGGTGCATAAGAAACGGAGATTATTCGCTGCTTCAGTATTCGGAAAAAATGTTTCCGGTGCTCTTTGGAGGATATAAAAAGATGTAAAATTTTAAGTGCTTTATGCCGCCTTGGCAGAGGCGCTTTTTTTATGCGTGTGCCCTGCAAAGACAAAAGTTTTTAAAAAAGTTTTTGCCACAGAAAAATTATTTTTATTTTTCTGTAAAAAAGTACGGTTAATAAATGCGATAATATAAAGGAAAATTAAGATTTAATATAAAAATAGTACAGAATATATTCTGTATTTTAGTCTTATAAAATTTGTGATATAATATCCACTATGCAAGGAAATACTGACGGAAAAATATAGATCAAACCGTAAAACGTCAAATTTATGGGGCATTTGATATGTAAGTTTTCTGTTTGAGATTTCCAAACAATAAGCAAAGGGGTAGTTTTATTATGAGTAAATCTCAAATCTGCATGATGATATCCATAGGCGTATATCTTCTTGGTATGCTCTATGTCGGATATCTCTGTTCAAAGAAAAATAATACTGACGACGACTTTTATCTCGGCGGAAGAAAACTGGGACCTATCGTTACAGCCATGAGTGCCGAAGCTTCGGATATGAGCAGCTGGCTTCTTATGGGTCTTCCCGGCGTAGCATACATATCAGGTGTATGTGATTCGGGATGGACGGCAATAGGCCTTGCGGTCGGTACATACGTTAACTGGCTCATCGTTGCCAAGAAAATAAGAAGATATTCCCATGTGTGCAAAAACTCAATCACAATACCCGATTTCTTCTCAAACAGATATCGTGACAACAGCAATATCATAATGATGATATCAGCACTTATAATACTTATATTCTTCGTGCCTTATACAGCTTCAGGTTTTGCCGCATGCGGAAAGCTTTTCTCAAGTCTTTTCGGCGTTGATTACCTTGCAGCCATGATAGTAAGTGCCATAGTAATCGTAGGCTATACAGCTCTCGGCGGTTTCCTTGCTGCCAGCACAACAGACCTTATCCAGAGTATCATTATGACAATTGCGCTCATAATCGTACTTGTTTTCGGAGTAAATGTTGCGGGCGGATTCCAGGCGGTAGTTGATAACGCTAAAAACCTTCCCGGATATTTCTCACTTAACTCAATGTATGACCCTGCTACAAATTCAGCAGTATCCTACGGAATTATAACAAAGATTTCAACTCTCGCATGGGGCCTTGGATATTTTGGTATGCCTCATATCCTTCTTAGATTTATGGCTATCGAGGACGACAATAAACTTTCTCTTTCAAGAAGAATTGCTTCAATATGGGTAGTTATTTCCCTTGCAATAGCTATTTTCATCGGTACAGTAGGTCTTGCAATGACAAATGTTGGTGCTGTTGAACATCTTGAAGGCTCAGCATCAGAAACAATAATCGTAAGAATTTCAGCTCTTTTAAGTACAAAGGGCGTTGTGCCTGCTCTTATCGCCGGTGTAATAATTGCCGGTATCCTGGCATCAACAATGTCTACAGCAGACTCACAGCTCATTGCTGCTTCATCAGCTGTTTCAAAGAACATTTTCAGCGTTGCTAAGATAAAGACAGACCCTAAGAAAACAGTCCTTAGCAAGAGCTACACTTCTTGTTATCGCTATAATCGCTGCTTTCCTGGCAAGAAATCCTGACAGCTCAGTATTTGGAATAGTTTCATTTGCATGGGCAGGATTCGGAGCAGCCTTTGGTCCCGTTGTACTGTTTGCTCTCTTCTGGAGACGCTCAAACAGATACGGTGCCATCGCAGGTATGATATCAGGAGGAGCTATGGTATTCATCTGGAAATACCTCGTAAGACCCTTAGGCGGCGTTTGGGATATATATGAACTCCTTCCCGCTTTCATCGTATCTTGTCTTGCAATCATAATATTCAGTCTTATAACACCTGCTCCTTCAAAGGAGATAACAGACGAATATGACGTTGTTAAAAATATGAAATAAGAAACAAAAAAGGACATACAAATGTATGTCCTTTTTTATGCGTTAATATCAGTCGAATATGCAGCTTATAAGTTCATTGGAGGTTATGTCTCCAAGGATATTTTTTAATGGCAGGTCCTTTATGGCACCATATACACCTTCGGGAGAAAATTCGGCACCGATAAGGGCCTCCTCAAGGGGTACAATATCAGCCGCAGCCATAAAGTCCCCGAATATGCGACAGCCGTCTATGCGGCTTTCTTTGACGTTTAACATAATGTCGATTATGCCTCCGTCGAATTTAGCTGAGCACTTTATATCCATGGGCTGTACCGCTCTGAAAGTCCAGTCGGGACGGGCATATTTTTCTTCTGCCAGCTTTTTAACAGCCGCTTCGTCTTCGGCGGTGAGGATATAGTCCTCAATAGGCACATCCTTTGAAAATGAATTTTTTAAGGAGAGTATAAATTCGTCCACGGTCATACTGCTTTTAAGAAAAGAAGCAATGCTTCCCACACGGCTTTTTACGGATTTGGTGCTTTTGGACTCATATTTTTCCGGACGGGGACGGAGAGCGGAAACAAGCATTTCCTTGTCCGGGTCAAAAAGCAGGGTGCCATGGTGAAGTATGCGTCCTTTGTATATCCTCTGGGCGTTTCCCGATATTTTGAGACCGTTTATTGTTATATCATTTCTTCCGTCGGCCTTTGCGGTGACTCCAATGTCTGACAAAGCTTTGATAACCGGACGGGTAAAATCGTTTATTGTAAAGCCTTCGCTTTCGTCAAGCTCAGTAATGAATGAAAAATTTACATTTCCCATATCGTGGTATACGGCGCCTCCTCCGGTGGTTCTTCGTACCACAGAAATGCCGTTTTTTCGCACAAAATCAAGGTTTATCTCCTCCATGGCGTTTTGATTGTTACCGATTACCACTGTGTTATTGTTTTGCCAAAGCACAAGAAAACTCATATTTTTTTTAGTAGTCAAAATATATTCTTCCAGGGCCAGATTATAAAAGGGATTTGTGCTTTTGTTATGAATGTAGTATAGCTTTTTGTACATTAGTTCTATCCTTTCAAGGTATATTTTATAGACAATGTCGTATAGTTAAAATTTTAACGACGGAAAAATAGTTAAATATCTGTCAAAATATATATAGTTAAACAAATATCTTTTGTTGACCGTGTTAAATTTGTATGATATGATTATATCACACTGAGTTCTGTAATGTAAAATGCAAAAAAATATAACAGAGAGATTATAAATATAAAGGAGAAGAGAGAATGTACGAAAAGACTTATAAAGTATCCGCAAAAAGAGTCGGCGACGTTGAAGTAGATGTTGAGGCAAGAGGCCATAAGATTAAAATTGATGAGCCCGTAGCTCAGGGCGGTACCGATAAAGGTATGAACCCCGTTGAAATGCTTCTTGGAAGCATCGCTGCATGCCAGACAATAACAGCATCTATTTATGCTGAGTCAATGGGTATTAAAATTGACGAAATTACAGTTGATGTTGAAGGAGATATGGATTCAGCAGGATTTATGGGATACGCTAAATTCAGACCCGGTTATACAAACATCAGAACACACGTTAAAATCAAATCAGACGCTGACCCTTCAATGGTAAAACAGCTTATCGATATCGTTGAGCTCAGATGCCCCGTTGAAGATTCAGTTAAAAACGGCGTAGAGATGGCTAAAACTGTTGTTGACGTAGAAAAATAAGCAAATTTAATTATAAGAGAGAAAAGGAGAATTGAACATGAGCGAATACGTAGGAAAAATTAAAGACCTTCCCGAGGCACCCGGTAACTTTATTGAAAACGCATCAAAGAAAGTTATTTTTGGACCCACACACTTCTGGCCCGATTATGTTATGAGATGTTTCGACCTTAAGCCCGGCGCAGGCGAAAAAGAGCCTCATACACATCCCTGGCCCCACTGGGTAGTTATTTATGACGGAGAAGGCGTATTCTCAATCGACGGAGTAGAATACCCCGTTAAAAGAGGAGACTGGCTCTATGTTCCCGGAGGAATCCCTCACTATAACTATAACTCATCAGAAACAGAAAACTTCTGTTTCATCTGTGTAGTTCCTCCCGAAGGAGATGTTAGTCCTCTTCTTTCAGGCAAGGGCTGCTAATATTAAAAAGATAGATAGTTGTTTTGAGGCGGTCATTGACCGCCTCAAGCTTTAGAAGGATTGAGGTGTAAAAATGGCAAAACTGATGATTTTACCTAAGCTTTCTGTAGTTATGAAGGAAGGCACCATAATAAACTGGTACTTCAAAGAAGGCGACGAGATAAAAAAAGGCGATGTGCTTTATGATGTGGAAGCCGGCAAAATGGGCGGCTCAGCGGAATCGGAAGAAGAAGGCACACTGCTTAAAATACTTGTGGGAGTGGGAGAAAAGGCAAAATGCGGAGAACCTGTTGCCATAGTAGGAGCGGCAGGAGAAGATTTTGAGGACCTCATACCCAAAAAAGAAGAGAATGCCGAAGAAGACGTTAAAAAAGTTTCCGTGGCAGTAATCGGAGGCGGCCCCGGCGGATATGTGGCAGCCATAAGAGCGGCTCAGCTTGGTGCTGACGTAACTCTTATTGAAAAGAGCCACATAGGAGGCACCTGCCTTAACGAAGGATGTATTCCCACAAAGGCACTCCTTCACAGCGCAGAGATTTTTGAAGAAGCTAAAAACGGAGCTTCAGCGGGAGTTATTGCGTCTCCCAAGCTGGACTTCTCAAAGGTTATGGAAAATAAGGAAGCCGTTGTGAGCCGTCTTGTGGGCGGAGTTAACTCTCTGCTTAAGGCCAACGGCGTAAAAGTAATAGAAGGAGAAGCATCCTTTGTCGACAAAACAACTTTAAGCGTTAAGACAAAGGACGGCGAGCAGGAAGTAAAGGCCGATAAATATATTATAGCGGCCGGCTCTGTACCCGCTGTTGTGCCCATCGAAGGAATTAATTCTCCCCAGTGCATAGACAGTACGGGAGCCCTTTCACTGGATAAGGTGCCCGAGTCCATGGCAGTAATCGGCGGAGGAGTTATCGGTGTTGAGATGGCGACTGCATACAGTACTTTCGGAACAAAAGTAACTGTAATAGAAATGCTTCCCAGACTTCTTATGAACATTGATGAAGATGCGGTAAAAATAATAGCAGAGTCCCTTGAAGAAAAGGGCGTTGAAATAATGACATCCACAAAGGTCGTATCCATCGCGGACAATGGTGCTAAGTCATCCGTAAAGGTGGAGAAGGACGGAAAAGAACTTTTTGTGGAAGCGGAAAAGGTGCTTGTATGTATAGGAAGAAAGGCTGCTACGGCATCGCTTAACCTTGAAGCAGCAGGCATTGAAAACGAAAGAGGCATAATCAAGGTCAATGACCATATGGAAACAAACGTAAGAAATATATATGCCATCGGAGACTGTACAGGCGGAGTTATGCTTGCGCACGTTGCTTCAATGCAGGGAGAGACCGCTGCTGAGAATGCCCTTGGCGAGGACAGCAGATATGACGGAAAGACAAACCCTGCTTGCGTATATACTATGCCTGAGACAGCATCAGTAGGATATACCGAAGAAAGCGCAAAGAAAGAGGGCATTTCATATACGGTGGGAATGTTCAATCTTGGCGGAAACGGCAAATCCATAATTATGAACGGCGGAAAGGGCTTTGTAAAGGTAATTGCCCACAGCCGCTCCAAGAAGATACTTGGTATGCAGATAATAGGCCCCAGAGCTACAGACCTTATAGCTGAGGGCGCTCTTGCAATTTCTATGAATGCAGGAATTGAAGATATAATAAAAACTATACACGCTCACCCTACGGTTGCGGAAGCAGTTAGGGAAGCAACTCTTGCGGTAGACTCAAGAGCAATACATGGATAATTAAATTTTCTCCTTAATTTAAAAAAAGATATATGGGCGGAAGTTCTCATTTTAAAAGCCGCTCCATATATCTTTTTTTGTTCTGAATTGCAGGAGAAATATTTATTTTAGATAAAAATATTGAAAGAATTTGAAGAATGAAAAAACATATAGTATTATTAAAGGTAAATTTTATAAAAACGTAAAAAATATATAATTTTATTGATTTAAACTGTTGGTGCAATTATAATGATGATAAATCAGCAAAAATGCGGAGGTGCCTTAGAGCAAATGGACTCAAAAGGAAAAAAACATTACATATATTGGATGTTTGCTATTTTCGGCGCCGTTACAATGAGTATACTCCTGTTTTTCATAATTTACAGGTACAGTGAATTCAGCGATTCCATAGCGAAACTTATGGGTATAGCAAGCCCGCTTATTTATGGAGCGGCAATAGCATATCTTTTAAAGCCTATATGCAACTTTTATGAAAGAAAGCTGAGAACTGCTGTCTGAAAAACATAAAAAGCTGGCCAATATGCTGGCCGTTGCGGGAAGTATGCTGACAGCATTTATTATAATTTATCTGCTGCTTATGATAATTATACCGCAGGTGGGAAACAGCGTATCAAGACTTGTGCAGACAGTCCCGGAAAAACTTAATCAGGCATCGGTATGGATGGAAGATAATCTTGATAAGGATTTTGGACTTCCCCATTATTTGACCGAGGTATACGGTGAAGTAAAAACAACTCTTAATAAATGGATAGAAGATGTACTTTCGCCCAACATACAGAATATTCTGGAGGGTGTGGGAACACAGATATGGAACAGTGTTATGTTCCTTAAAAACTTCCTTATCGGTATTTTTGTTGCCATTTATCTTCTGGTTTCCAGAAAGAAATTCGGAAAACAGGCAAAACTTATTCTTTACAGCATATTTAAGACAAAATGGGCAGACATAATACTCAGTGAATTAAAGTATGCCGACAGTATGTTTGTGGGATTTATAAACGGAAAAATACTGGATTCAGCCATAATAGGTGTTATATGCTATGTGTGCTGTCTCATATTCAAATTCCCCAATGCAATGCTTGTATCGGTAATTGTAGGCGTCACAAACATAATTCCGTTTTTCGGACCCTTTATCGGTGCTGTGCCTGCCACACTGCTCATATTCATAGATTCACCAATAAAGGCGGTATGGTTTATCGTATTTGTAATTGCCCTTCAGCAGGCTGACGGAAATGTTATCGGACCTAAGATTCTTGGCAACTCAACAGGATTATCCAGCTTCTGGGTGCTTTTCTCAATCCTTATTTTCGGCGGATTATGGGGATTTGTAGGAATGATAATCGGTGTTCCTCTCTTTGCCGTAATATATGACATAACAAAGAAACTTGTTTTCTACGGCCTCAGAAAGAATGGCTGTGACGAAATGATAGAGAAAAGAAACGAAGAGGAAACATAAAATTTGATTTGTAAATGACATTAAGGACCTCGGAGAATATCCGGGGTCATATTATTTTCTAGCAAAAACAGAATTACAGAAATAAAAATACCCGGCAGTTTTACTGCCGGGATTTTTGGCTTTATTAGATAAATGCTCCTCCGTCGACGATGAGGTTCTGTCCTGTGACAAAATCAGCATGGGCGATGAGAGCGTATACTGTCTGTGCGATATCTTCGGGTACTGCAACTTTCTGAAGGGGAGTATCTCCGGCAAGTTTGTCGATATGGCCGGTTCTTCCTTCTACCCAGCGGGTAAGTACGATACCGGGTGCAACGCCGATTACTCTTACTTCGGGAGCAAGTACTCTGGCAAGGGATTTTGTAATGCTTATTTCAGCGGCTTTGCTGGCTGCATAGGCAATGGAGCTGCCAAGGCCTGTAACGCCTGCTATTGATGTGATGTTTATAATAACGCCATGGCTCTTTCTGAGGGCATCGGCAGCCGCACGGCACATAAAGAATGTACCCTTAACATTGAGGTTGAAAATGTCATCAAAGTATTCGCCTTTCATTCCTTCCAGGTCGCTGTGGTCAACGAAATGGGTTCTGCCGGCATTATTAACAAGTATATCGAGCTGGCCGAAATCCTTAAGTACTTCAGCTATCATATTTCTGCACTGAGCATCATCGGAAACGTCTGCTTTATAAACTCCGCATTTTACGCCAAGGGCTTCAACTTCAGCCTTTGCCTCATAGGCTTCTTTTTCCGAGTGGGCATAGTTTATGCATATATTTGTACCCTCTTTGGCAAGCCTGAGAGCCACACCTTTACCTACTCCTGTGCCGCCTCCGGTGATAAGGGCAACTTTTCCTTTAATATCCATTCTGCATACCTCCTTAGTGTAGTTGTTTCGGTTAAATTCCCTTATATTACAGTATCATAAGCCCTGCTGATTGTAAA
>CABPCX010000003.1 GCA_902406135.1 uncultured Eubacteriales bacterium | reverse complement strand
CGGCATTGCCGTCGATTTTAAAACCCATATTTTTCTCCTTTTTTCCTTTATCTTATGCTCTCGGGAAGCGTCTCCCCTTTTAAGATATTTTTCGCCCTTTACAGCCTTTATAAAAGCCGTAAGAAGCATATTTCCCTATCTCATATTATAAGAATTTTCTTCGCTCTTAAATACAATTTATACTAATATAATATTTTTTTAATAAAAACGCAAATTTATTAAAAAAAATGTTGACATATCTTAAATTACGTGCTAATATATTTCTTGCAGTCAAGAAAATAACATATTGAGCACCTTTAGCTCAGTTGGTAGAGCAACTGACTCTTAATCAGTGGGTCTGGGGTTCGAGCCCCCAAAGGTGTATCGCAGCGGCGAGGTTTTGCAAATGTATAGGTTGTGGGGTCTCGTTGCTTTTTTATACGAAAATTCAGGGTGTCAGCTAAGGCACCCTTTTTTAATTTCTTTTGGCATATAAATTATTTCTGCGCAGGCGCGGCGGACATCTTATCTTTGTCCTGCCGTTTTTTATACCGCACCACATCATTCCTCTCAGCCGGAGCGGCCTTTCCGATTCTGTCTTTGTTCAGTTCATCAGCTTTACGCATTTTATTCTGCCATTCAAATTTTTCAGCAGTCTCTATTTCCGCCGCATTTCTCTGCCCGTAATGACCTTAAAGCCTATTTACCCAAAATAAAAGGCGCCTCTTTTGGCGCCTTTAAGCTTTTAGAAAAACTAAATTTTATATTTTTTTCAATGCCCCCAAAGGGCTTGTGCAACTAAGATTTCCCAAAGGGAAACCGCAGCCGGAATAATTTCCGGCAAGGCAAATCCCCCTTGGCGCCTTTTATTATTTTAACGTTTCCTGATGCTCGTCCCCGTTTTCTGCAACCCTGTATCTTACATATCCCTTTTCATAATATGTTTCTACCTTTCCGCTTTCCTCCAGGTACTGCACATAGGGCATTATCATACTGTGAATATCAAAGAAATAGTATCTGTTGCCTATTTTTATGTTCATACATGTTATTACGGCTGCGGCTATATCGTCAAAGCACATACCGTCCTCAATATAGCTGAGCACCACATCCGCCCTGGTCTTGAGATAATTGATATTGGCCTCTATTTCCCTTTCCAACTCCCAGCCGCTTCTTACTCCCCTGTGGGATATTATATATCTGTCGCAGTTTAAGGACAGAAGCTTTCTTTTTGAAGCAAAATCCACTGCGAAATTGGACGCATAGGGTATTTTGGTCTTAACTATCTCATTTTCAGTCATAAGGGCATCTCCCAGCATACCTATGTTGTCGGGAGTTATTATGGATATATGGGAAAGACTGTGTCCCGGTGTATGCACTATTCTGAAGGGCACTCCGCATATATCTACGATTTCAGCCCCAGGGTCAATGAATACGTCAACCCTGCTCTTCATACACTTGAGCGCTTCCTCTATGGTGCTGTCAAAGGGCACCAGTGAATGCTGCATCCTGAGACTATCCATATCATTGCACATATATCCCTCGGCTCCGTACATATATATTTTACAGCCGAATTTTTCAATAAGTTTTTCGTTGTTTCCTATATGGTCAAGATGTCCGTGGGTGGCTATTATGGCCTTTACGTTAAGGTTTGCGCCGTCTATGACATTCATCAGTTTTTTTGTTTCATAGCCCCCGTAGGAAGTTCCTGAATCAAGCATGATTATATCCGTATCATTGAGCCTGTATACTCCCATAAGGGTTCTTCCGGTGTCTATGCACCATGTATTATTTTTTACGCAATAAAAATCCTTCATCGGATACATTCCCCCTGCCGATGTAATATAAATAGATATTACATTATATATGCATTTTTTTCAAGCACGGGGAGGAGTGTTTATGTCCGTCTAGACCGAACATGGTTTTTAAAAACAATATCCTGAAACAGTATATACTGCCATTTCTGGCAAATAGTTTTTTTTCAAGTACAATCGCCAATTAATGCTTTAAACTATTGCATTTTATGGTAAGACGCAGTATAATGAAAATCACAGACGCGGACAATTGTTTCCGCACTGTAGACAAAAACATATTTAGGAGGAAGAAATATGAAGAAACTTATAGCTCTTACATTATCAGCCTGCCTTACAATCGGAGCCCTTGCCGGATGCGGAAGCTCATCAAGCTCAAGCTCAGGCAGCACAGAACAGGCTTCAGGCGAAAACGTAATTAAAATCGGTGTTTTCGAGCCTCAGACAGGTGAAAACGGCGGCGGCGGTCTCCAGGAAGTTTACGGTATCCGCTACGCAAACCAGGTATATCCCACAGTTGAAATCGGCGGAACAGAATATACCATCGAACTTGTAGAAGTTGACAACAAATCAGACAAAACAGAAGCCGTTACAGCAGCTCAGAAACTTGTTTCAGAAGGTGTTGTAGGTATTCTTGGTTCATACGGCTCAGGCGTTTCAATCGCTGCCGGAGATATATTTGCCGAAGCAGGAATTCCCGCCATTGGCTGCTCCTGCACAAACCCTCAGGTTACAAGCGGCAATGACTGGTACTTCCGTGTATGCTTCATCGATCCTTTCCAGGGAACAGTTATGGCTAACTACGCTATCCAGAACGGATATGAGTCAGCAGCTATAATCACACAGCTTGGCGATGACTATTCATCAGGACTTGGTTCATACTTCAAATCATCATTTGAAGAGCATGGCGGAACAATCGTTGCTGAAGAGCAGTTCCAGACGAACCAGTCAGACTTCAAAGCAATCCTTACAAACATCAAGGCTGCAAACCCTGATATAATCTTTGCACCTTCATCAATCACAACAGCTCCCCTTATCATCAAACAGGCTCGTGAGATGGGTATCACAGCTGTTATCGCAGCAGGCGATACATGGGAGAACGCAACAATCATTGAAAACGCCGGCGCTGACGCAGAAGGCATCGTTCTTTCAACATTCTATGATGAAGCAGCTCCCGCAAACGACGAAGCAGCTTCATTCCTTACAGGATTCAAAGAATATCTTACAAGCATTGGTGAACCCGATGTTATCCCCGCAGTTTCAGCTCTCGGATACGATGCATACCTTACACTCGTTCAGGCTATCAAAGATGCAGGTTCAACAGATCCCGCAGCTGTAAGAGATGCCCTTGTGAACGTACAGGTTACAGGCGTTACAGGAGATATCAAGTTTGATGAAAACGGCGACGCTGACAAGAGCCTTGCATTCATCAAGACTGTAAAAGACGGACAGTTCCAGTTCCTTAAAACAGTATCTCTTGATGATACAGCAGCAGAATAATTTTTAAGTTATTAACAGAGCTGGGAAGAGCCTTCTCCCCCGCTCGTTTTTTAAATTTATGTACCTTCAGTGGACAAAGGATATATATTTCAGGAAGTTATATATTTCCTTTGTACGCTGAAGGTTATATGAGCAGAGAATTTACTTTACAGGGGGCTTTTATTATGAGTTTATCCACAATAATCCAGCACTGTCTGACAGGTGTTTCTCTGGGCGGCGCCTATGCACTTATAGCAATAGGCTACACAATGGTATACGGTATACTTCGACTCATAAACTTCGCACACGGCGATATATTTATGATGGCAGGATATTTTATGATTTTTGCTATGGTCAGCCTGCCCTGGTATATAGCCATTCCCGTAACACTTCTTGGCACGGTAATCCTTGGCGTAGTTATCGAGAAAGTTGCCTATAAACCTTTACGTTCCGCTCCGAGAATGTCAATTATGATATCGGCTATCGGCGTATCATACCTTCTCCAGAACCTTGCTACATATCTTTTCACGGCTCTTCCCAAGGGCTATCCCGAGATACCCGTTCTCAAAAAGATATATCAGTTTGGCGACGTATCGGCGTCACTTGTTACATTCATAACACCTATTGTAACAATAGTTCTTGTAGTCATTCTTATGCAGCTCATTAACCACACAAAAATGGGTATGGCCATGAGAGCGGTTTCAAAGGATTATGATACTGCTCAGGTCATGGGTATAAAAATAAACAACATAATCAGCTACACATTCGTTATCGGCTCACTTCTTGCCGGTATCGGTTCAATACTTTACTTTACAGACCGTATGACAGTGTATCCTTACAGCGGTTCACTTCCCGGACTCAGGTGCTTCGTTGCTGCCGTAGTAGGCGGCATAGGCTCCATACCCGGCGCTGTTGTCGGCGGATTTATACTCGGTATGGGTGAGACAATAATCACAGCCGCAGGATATTCCACCTACAGCGACGCGTTTACTTTCCTGCTACTTATAATAATGCTGCTTTTCAGACCGACAGGTATATTCGGCGAGAAAGCTACAGACAAAGCGTGAGGTGACAGCTATGAAAAATACATTATCGGTTGCACCCAGCAGAAAAAGAAATGCGGTGCTGTCAATAATTGCGGTTATAGTTATAGCCGCCATACTGTTTATGCTTGAGTCCAATGCAGCTCAGCATAACTATGCAATATCAATAATCGAAAGAAGCCTTATATACGCCATCGTAGCGGTAGCCATGAACCTTCTTACAGGTTTTACAGGACTTTTCTCCTTAGGCCAGGCGGGCTTTATGGCCATAGGCGCATATACGGTAGCCATATTTACAATCCCCGTTGACGTACGTCCCAACGTATACTATATCAGCGGAATAAACGAAGCTATAGCAAATATCCAGCTTCCTTTCCCCGTAGCTCTCATACTGGGAGGACTTCTGGCAGCGGCTCTTGCGGCCCTTATCGGTATCCCCGTACTTCGTCTTAAGAGCGACTACCTTGCCATAGCTACTTTAGGTATATCGGAAATAATCAGAGCCGTTATATCAGCTCCCCAGATGGACAGAATAACAAACGGTTCATACGGACTTAAAAACATACCCGGATTTTCAACAATATTTACTCCTACACTTATAGCTGTTATATGTATAGGAATAATGGTGCTGCTCATAAATTCGTCCTATGGCCGTGCATTTAAAGCCATAAGAGAAAACGACGTGGCAGCCGAGGCAATGGGTATAAATCTTTTCAAACACAAACAGATGGCTTTCATCGTAAGCTCATTCTTTACAGGCATAGCCGGAGGACTTTTAGCAGTATATATGCGTTCAATCGATGCCAAGACATTCCAGGTAACGCTTACATACAATATCCTCCTTATGGTTGTTATCGGCGGTATCGGCTCGGTAACGGGAAGCATCATCGGTGCATTCCTTGTAAACTGCGGTCAGGAATGGCTTCGTTTCTTCGACGAGCCCCTGGTTATTGCGGGAGTTCAGATACCTCTTTTCAGAGCAGGCTTCCGAATGGTAATATTCTCTATCCTTCTTATGGTAGTAGTTCTTTTCTACCGCAGAGGTATAATGGGAACAAACGAATTCTCCTGGGACGGCCTGGCGCGGCTGTTTAAGCGGATACCGGCAGCGTTTTCAAGAAAAAAGGCTGCTAAAGAGACTGGAGGCGACGAATAATGCCAGAAAATATACTTCACGTTGAAAATGTCACAATGCAGTTTGGCGGTGTCGTTGCCGTAAACAATCTTTCCATAGATGTAAATAAAGACGAAATAGTAGCCCTTATCGGTCCCAACGGTGCCGGTAAAACAACGGCATTTAACTGTATAACAGGTGTTTACCAGCCCACAAACGGCCTTGTATCACTGGATGGAAACGTAATAATAGAAAGCCATCCCCAGGGCAAGATGAAGGCATTGTACAAGGGCGAAAATGCCGATAAGTACACAAAGCTCATAACAAAAACACCTGACCAGATAACAAAACTCGGTGTTGCCCGTACATTCCAGAACATACGTCTTTTCTCAAATCTTACTGTATTTGAGAACGTTCTCATCGCAAAGCATATGAGAGCCCATCAAAACGTATTTTCCGCAACATTCAGGCTCAATATGAAGGAAGAGCGCAGAATGAGAAAAGAAGCCCTTGAACTTCTTGATATGCAGAATATGATACATCTCAAGGACGAAATAGCTTCATCTCTTCCCTACGGACTTCAGAGAAGAGTAGAAATAGCCCGTGCCCTTGCAACGGAGCCCCATCTTCTTCTCCTTGACGAGCCTGCGGCAGGTATGAACCCGCAGGAAACACTGGAACTTACCGATTTCATAAAGGAAATAAAAGAAAAATACGACCTTTCCGTATTTATGATAGAGCATCATATGGACCTGGTAATGCAGATATCGGACCGTATTTATGTTCTTGACTTCGGAAAGACCATAGCGAGCGGAACTCCTGAAGAAATTCAGAAGAATCCACGCGTAATCGATGCATATCTGGGGGTGGCTGACGATGCTGAAAATTGATGACCTTTCTGTTAATTACGGTGGTATCAAGGCTGTCCGTAACGTATCATTTGAAGTTCCCGACGGAAAGATAGTAACACTTATAGGTGCCAACGGTGCCGGAAAAAGCACTATCCTCCGTACAATAACAGGACTTGTTCATGCTGCTTCAGGCAGTATCAAATATAATGATGAGGAGATAACAAAACTCCCCACATACGAAATAGTAAAAAGAGGTATTACACTGGTTCCCGAAGGACGTCACGTCTTTCCCGATATGACCGTTCTTGAAAACCTTAAAATAGGTGCATACCTCAGAAAAGACAATCTCAACGATGACATAGAGTGGGTATATTCCCTCTTCCCTCGTCTTAAGGAAAGAAACTGGCAGCAGGCCGGAACACTTTCAGGCGGCGAGCAGCAGATGCTGGCGGTAGGCAGAGCCCTTATGAGCCGTCCTAAGCTTATAATGATGGATGAGCCTTCCCTCGGTCTTGCGCCCATCATCGTTAAGGAAATTTTCAACATAATAAAAGAAATAAACAAAAAAGGAGTTACTATCCTCCTTATCGAGCAGAACGCCAATATGGCTCTCCATACTGCCGATTTAGCCTATGTTCTTGAGACAGGACATATCGCCCTTGAAGGTACAGGAAAAGAGCTCCTGGCCAACGAGAAGGTCAAAGAACTCTATCTCGGAAAAGGCTGATACAAAAACCCCCGGAAAGATTTCCGGGGGTTTATTTTTATATGTTAATATCTTTGTTTACTTCTCTGCAGCGCCCAGCCAGTTTCTGCCGCATTACATCATAAACGCCTGTCCAAATGCCTGCGGCGATAGAAGCCTTTGGCTGTGCTTTTTTGCAGTCTCTCTTACTTTTGCAGAGTTTTGCTGTTATTTCGATTTTTTATCATACCTCCTGCCGTTATTATATGACCGCTTCCTTTTCCGGCCGACCCTCCGCTATGCCTGCCGTTTTTCACATCGCATTTTCTGCCTGTCTCTTTTCAAATTACTTTTCCTTTGCTGCCATTCCTGCCGCCCTTAGGTCTTTTCTCCTGCCTTTTTCCCTTGCCTGTTTGCTCTCTGCCCCATTTGCCGCTCTGTTTTACTGCCGTATCTGCCATTCCTGCCGCCCGTTTCGTTTTATTCCGCATCCGCCACGTATTTCTCTTAAGACGGCACTTCCAATACACCCGGACAGCAAACCAAAACAAAAAAAGGACCGCTTATGCGGTCCTTAATCTTTGTTTATATTATTCTGTTTTAATCCCTTTCGGGCTTCACTCAAGCCCCTCTGCGCCTGTGCCATTCATTCCAGAAAGCCGTATATCCGTTTCTCTCAAACTCGTCCTCAGGTATGTTTTTGGGACTGCAGGACTTATAAAAGGCCTCTATTTTATCCGCAAAGGCATATACTTCTTTTTTGTATTCCTCAAAGTCAACGGTTTCTTCCTCACCGGAAGGAAGGATAATCTTTATTTTTCCGTCTTTATGTACAACCGACCAGTCCGTGCCGTTGTCACAGCCTATTATGGTGACTTTCGAAAGGTCATTATTTGCAATAAGAAAATGTCCGCAGCAAGGTATCATCTGAATATCGGCGCTGTCCATTATTTTGTCTTCAGTTAAGGTTTTGAGAAGATACAGCGCTGTGGCACTGACCGTGCCCTGGTCCGTAATGACCCTTTCTCCTATTCTGGCCGTTACCCTTCCATGGAGACAGAGGTCATCGGGGTCGTCCTTTTCGCCCGTTATCCATTCAAATTCATCTGCATCTATCTTAAAAATTCCCATAAATATCACCTGCTTCAGCGTGTTATTTCTCCCTTTTAAAGAAAAAGAATCCGTCTATGCGCTGAATAAGCTCCCATCCTTCTTCACCCAGCTTATTGAGCTCTTTCTCAAACTCCAGAGCCGTCTTTTCATACTGCTTTGTAGTTATTGTCATTTCCGTAGGTATCGTTATTACTTTATATTCAAATTTTTTCATTGTCCCCTTTTCTCCATTCAGATTTCAGTTAAGCCTCTGGGTCAGCCTTAATGGTTTCGGCGCCCTTTTCCAAAAGGGAAAGCTGTGATTCATATATGCTCAGTATAACTTTGTCGCCGGTCTGCAAATCCTCAAAATCAATGTCATTTACCTCTCCGGTATCATAGTTGCAGTAAATGATATATGTATCGGTACAGTCGATAACACAATTGTCTCCGAATACTTCCTTTTCACCCGAATCTTCTACGGTCAGGGTCTTATTTTCCGTATCCATATCTACAATCGAAGCATTAAGTCCCATATGAAGCACTTCCTGGTCATTATGGGCGCAGGATACCGAAAAAACCGAAACAATAATCAAAAACAACAGGTAAACCGCCTTCTTCATAATAACCACCCCTATTCGTTTTAACTGAATGCAAATGCTTATGTATATATTTTATCATAGGAAAATGGTAGTATCAATAATAAAGACCCGTAAACGGCGGATAAACATCAAATTTTATGCCTTTTTGTCCTTAGATTGTTCAGGCTGTCTGCCTTGCCGTAAAACCCGGATTTCAGAAAACACAGCAGATTCTCCGCACCCTGTCCGTTAAAAATATCAAAAATTTAACCGTATTGACCGAACAATATTTTTATGGTATCATATAATGAACTAATTATAAGTTGAGTTGTTATGTATTTTAAGGAGGCTTGTTAAGCAATGGACGATGACAGCGGCGATAGTTGCCACGATAATACTAACCGATTGCTTGAACTTGAATATCTTGAACATTATATAAGAGGCATACCCGTAGTTCTTAGATGTTAGGCTATGGGTGTGCCTTTCCGATCTTTTTTTCGGGATATAATTGTTTAGGAGGATTAAATTGAGTTCAATAGTATTACAGATTTTTCTAATATTTTTAAATGCCATATTCGCTTCGGCGGAAATAGCGGTCATTTCGGTAAACGACGCTAAACTGGCAAAACTTGAAGAAGAAGGAAATAAAAAAGCAGTAAAGCTTAGAAAACTTACGGACCATCCGGCTAAATTCCTTGCGACCATACAGGTTGCCATAACTTTATCGGGATTTTTGGCATCAGCTTTTGCGGCTGAAAACTTTTCCGATAAACTTGTGGATTTTGTTATGGCAAAGGAATTTACCGCCCTTCCACCTCAGACCCTTGACTCCATAGCCGTAGTGGTCATTACTCTTATCCTTTCGTACTTTACTCTTGTTTTCGGAGAGCTGGTGCCTAAAAGGATAGCCATGAAAAAAACAGAAAAGCTTGCCCTTGGAATGGCTCCCATGATAACGGTCATATCAAAGGTTTTCGCTCCCATCGTATGGATACTTACCGTATCTACAAACGGCATTCTGAGACTTCTCGGAATTGACCCCAATGCTGAGGAAGAGGAAGTCAGCGAGGAAGAAATACGTCTTATGGTAGACGAAGGCAGCCAGAAGGGCGTCATAGACGTGGAAGAGCAGGAAATGATAAACAACGTGTTTGAGTTTGACGACCTTACGGCCGACGAATTCGCTACCCACAGGACGGATATATCACTGCTCTGGCTTGAAGAATCCGTTGAGGAATGGGCTAACACCATACACGAAAGCAGACATTCAAAATACCCCGTATGTGACGAAACCGTTGACAAAATAATCGGTGTACTTGACGTAAAGGACTTTTTCAGGCTTTCAAACGAGCCTAAGGAAAGGATACTCAAGGATGCGGTTAAGCCTGCATATTTCGTGCCTGAAAGTATTCATGCGGACGTACTTTTCAAACAGATGAAAAAGACCCACAATTACTTTGCGGTAGTCCTTGATGAATACGGCGGAATGACAGGTATTGTAACCATGAATGACCTGCTGGAGCAGATAGTGGGAGACCTGGACGAAGAGCCCACTCCCGAAGAGGAAGAACCCGAAATCGAAAAAATCGACTCCCTCACCTGGAAAATACAGGGCGGAGCCGACCTGGAAGAAGTGGCCGAAACACTGGATATCGAGCTTCCCGTTGAGGAATATGACACCTTTGGCGGATATATATTCGGCAATTACGGTACAATACCCGATGACGGCTCAGAGTTTGAGATAAGCCTTCCTCCACTCCATATCAAGGTAACGGAGATAAGGGACCACAGAATAAAGAAAGCTCTTGTATGCTTTGAAGAAGAACTTTAAAAATAAAGATTAACGGAGACTGATTTTTCAGTCTCCGTTTTTTATTTTGCCGGACTGTTTCAGTAAAGAACCCCTGTACATAAATGCCCGGACAGTGCAGAGGGACGGCTTTTTGCGGGCGGCATTAAAAAATTGATGAAATTTAAGCTGCCTGGGGACATATATTTATTAATTATGTTATGAAAATTTTTTTGACTTAAAAGCGTTAAAGTGATAGAATAAAATACAAATTTGTTAAGAAAGGAAATGCTGTAATGGAAAAAATGGAATTAAAATACGGCAAATCAACTGTCGAAATAAAATTTGACGGTGCAAGAAGCGTTAAAACACTTCTCGAAAATCCAATGAGAGAAATTGAAGATATAGAAAAAGAGTTCCGATATTGCGTTGAGGAAGGAGTTATTGATTCAAAGCCCCTTAAGGAGCTTATCACACCCGATGACCCCGTAACCATAGTCATAAGCGACCTTACCCGTTTCTGGATGCATCAGGACGTAATATGCGGACTGCTTGTAAAATATCTCCACGAAGATATGGGCGTACCCTTTGAAAATATAGTTGTTGTCATAGCTTTGGGAACCCACAGAAAGAATTCCGAGGAAGAAAAGAAAACTCTGACAGGAGAGTACGTATACAACAATGTCAAGGTAGTTGACCATGACTGCGACGCCAAAGACCTTGTATATGTTGGCACCACATCATTCGGCACAAAGGTAGAGGTAAATCCCCTTGCCATGGGCAGAAAGCTCATAGTCATAGCAGGAACGGTTCATCACATTATGGCAGGCTACGGCGGAGGAAGAAAGAGCATTATTCCCGGCATAGCTTCAAGAGAGACCATAAAGATGAACCACATAAGAGCCCTTGACCCCGTAAATCCCAAATCGGATGACAGGGTAGGCAGCGGCAAGACCCAGAATAACCCCATAAACCTTGATATGGTGGAAGCGGGAAAACTGGTTGACCCCGTATTCGGAATCAATATATGCGTTAACTCGGCATCAAAACACAGCGGACTTTTCTGCGGAAACTTCGACGCATCATGGAAAGCAAGCTGTATGTATATCCAGAAGTCCTACGGTCTCCCCATAGACCATGAGGCCGATGTGGTTTTTGTAAGCTGCGGAGGATATCCCAAGGACCTTAACTTCTATCAGTCCACAAAGAGCCTTTTCAACGCCGTAAAGGCCCTTAAAAAAGGCGGTACGGTAGTAATGCTGGCTGAATGCTGTGAAGGAAGCGGCGCCAGAGACTTCTTTGACTGGATAGAGCCCCTTAAAAGAGGATGCCTTGACGAAAGCCTCAGAAAAGACTTTACCATAGGCGGATATATATTCTATGCGGCCTGCGAAATAATAAGAAAAGGAAACATACTGCTTCTTTCTCAGATAGACCCTGAAGAAGTAAAGGCCATGGGCGTTACGGCATTCAGCGATATAGACGAGCTTATGAAGCTTGTAGATACAAAGGATAAGGACGTTTATGTAATACCCTACGGCGGAAGCCTTGTGCCTCAGCTTAAGGAGCAGTATGACTCCTTTATCAAAGAATTGGAAAATTAAACCCCACGTCAATATAAACAGGCAGCGGAGTTATCATCACAGTACAATCATACGGAGGAGAACAAAATATGAATATCCCTTTACTCATAGTTGTTTTATATGTCGTACTCTTATTCGGCATAAGTTTTTACGTATCCCACAAACAGAAAAAGGACGGCGATGCCTTCCTTATGTATAAGGGCAAAAACGGTATATTCGTAGTGGCTTCAAGTATAGCCGGTCTGGCTATCGGAGGAGCGTCAACCATAGGTATCGCGGAAAACGCCTTCAGCGTAGGTCTTTCGGCGGGCTGGTATGATACAGCCTGGGCCATAGGCGCCGTAATAACCGCCTTCCTTGCGGTAAGATACCTCAGAAACAGCGGCTACAGCACCATAAGCGCCCTCGTAAACGAAATGTACGGTAAAAAAACAAGCTTTATTATGGTAATATCCATGTGCATAATCCAGTCGGGAATAATCGCCCTTCAGTATAAAGCCGGCGGCTCCATACTGGCGGCCCTGCTTCCCGATGTATTTACAACGGAAAGCGGTACATTCTTCTCATTCCTCATATTTATGCTGGTAGCCATGATAGGCGGTATGGGAAGCGTATCCCTTACAAACGTGCTTAATCTTATACTTATATATGTGGGCGTAATCGTAGCCACAGTCATTGTCCTTAACAACCACGGCGGCTGGGACGCCATACAGACCCTCGTGGCCGCTGAGCCCGATGTGCCCTACTTAAGCTTTACCGAAGGAATGGGCTGGATAGGCATACTCAGCTGGGTAATAGTTATGATAGGAAATACAAATTCCGTACAGGGTGTAGTACAGATAGGTCTGACTGGAAAGGATGACAGGTCAGCTAAATGGGGATATATAATAGGTGCGGCATTTATGGTGCCCGTAGGCTTTATATGCGCCCTCCTTGGTGTAGCCAGCAAGGCTCTCCTGCCCGATGCCGTAGCGGCTGAGGCCCTTCCCCAGATACTTATGAGCATACCTCCCGTCCTTGGAGGAATTACCCTTTCAGGTCTTTGGGCCGCTGATATGGGTACAGGCTGCTCCATGATAGTAGGTCTTGCCACAACGGTCAGCTCGGATATTGTATACCGTCTTCCTTCATCAAAGAAGCTTGAAAGCAGAAAATCCTTTGTAAACAAACTTATAGTTGTTTTATCAAGTATAGTTACATATCTCATAGCTACACAGATGGGCGCCATACTGAGCGCTATGCAGCAGGCTTTATCCCTTGCCATCGGTACATCATTTATCGTTATCGGAGCCCTCATAGCTCCTAAGTTTACCAGCAAGAAAGCCGGTTTCTGCACAATACTTGCTTCTATAGTTGCCATAATACTCTGGAACTTTGTTCCTTCACTTACGGGCATATTCAAGAGCGTAGGAATATTTATGGTTATAGTATGCGGTATCGTATTTGTGGCAATAAGTATTTTTGATAAAGAAAAGGTAAACGTTAAAAAAGCCTGATATACAAAAAAGCGGATTTAAAAATCCGCTTTTTTTATTTTCCAATCACATAAACAGAGAAACGGCGCAGTATACCAGCAGAAGCGCCATTATTGTATTGGTGACTTTGGCATATTTAGAAAACAGTGTTTTAAATACGGAGCCGAAAAGCGCCCAGCACAGGGTAAATGCGAAGCCGATAAAGGCAAGCAGCAGGGCAAAAAATATAAGGCTCATATATTTCCCCTGATAATAGGTCAGTATATACGCTTCCATGGAAACGATACAGTAAATATATATTTTGGGATTAATGAACTGAAGGGCAAATCCCGAAATAAATCCGCTCCTTGAGAAATTCTCATCTATGACCGATGAGCTTTTAAATGTTTTCCAGGCCATCCACAGCATATATGCCGCTCCGATTACGAGCATTGGCTCCTTTATCCTGGGTATAAGCTCTCCCAGCGTATAGCAGAAAAAGGTGCATATAAGCATTACTATGGAAAATCCGGCCCATATTCCCAGATTGAAGGGAAAGGATTTTTTCATTCCAAGACGTCCGGCGTTTGACATGGACATAATATTGTTAGGGCCGGGAGTTACGGCCGTTACAATGGCATAGGATAAAAAGTTTACCCAGCTGAACATATTGACCCCCTCCTTATTGCAATGATATAATGTATTAAAGATCCAATATATTAGATTTCCATTATATTGTACTATCAGTATATTATATTGTCAAGAGGAGAAGCCATGGAATTACAGCATATTATAGGTGAAAATATAAAATCAATAAGAGAGCGCAAGAAACTGACATTGGATGCGGCGGCAGCCCAGACCGGAGTATCCAGAAGTATGCTGGCACAGATAGAAAAGGGCGACGTCAATCCAACCATATCCGTACTTTGGAAAATAGCCAACGGATATAAGGTCTCCTTTACCAGCCTTGTGGACAGCCACTCCCAGTCTCCCCTGCTCATAAAGTCGGAGGATATATCTCCCCTCATAGAGGACGGCGGAAAATATATTAACTATCCTGCCTTTCCCTTCCAGGAGGACAAACTGTTTGAAACCTACAGAATACAGATAGAGCCCGGCGGATTTCTTTCCGCCCAGCCCCATATGTCCGGCACGGAAGAATATATTACCGTATTTTCGGGAAATGTGGACATAAGCGCCGGAGAAGATACTTTCAGCCTGTCTGAGGGCGATTCCCTGCGTTTTAAGGCGGATACACCCCATTCATACAAAAATACGGGCGATACAACCGTATATATGAGTATGCTCATTTATTATTCGGAAAGATAACGGATACTAAAGCAGTTTAGTAAAAACACCTCAGGGCCCGTTTACGGCCCCATTAACGGTTATAAAAAAGAAAAGCCGCACCAATTGGTGCGGCTTTATATTTTACTCTATGACCTCATCGGCAAGTTTTTTAATCTCGTCCCAGTCGTTTCTGTTCATATGGTCATATACGGCCACCACGTGGCAGCCTGCGGCCTTTGCAGCCTTAACGGCATAAAGGGCGTCCTCGTATACTACCGTATTTGAGGGCTCAAAGCCCATAAGCTCACAGGTTTTCAAAAATATCTCGGGCCCTCTTTTGGAAAGACCTAATGTCTCTGCGGTAAATATCTCCTTAAAGCACAGGCCTATGCCCGTTCTTTCCATGGCGGCTATGGCAAGCTCCCTGTCGGAAGTTGTGAGTATGCACATATTGGAGCCCTTCTCGTATTCCGAAAGCACATATTTTTTAACTCCCGGCTTAAGCTGAAGCTCGTTATAATACTTGTCTCTTATGAGAGAAAGTATCTCCTGCACTACTTCCTTTACAGTTCCCTCAATGCCCAAGTCAGCGATAAAATATTCCGCCGCTTCCTCAAGGGTTTTATTTTCAATAACCTCCTTAAGGTCCGCAGGGGGCACAACGCCCTTTTTTGTGAGATAAATGCTTCCAAGATTTTCCCACATACCCATGGAGTCAAGGAGAGTTCCGTCCATGTCAAATATTATATTTCCCATTAGTCCCATTCTTTCTCGTTGTTTCCGGCAAGATACTTATCTGTTTTCTGGTTTATTGTCAAAATTCCGTCGTTGGGATTAAAGTCTATCTTTATGTAGCTCATAACGCTGGGTGCGCCTGCTTCGATGGCGATATACTGGCACTGTTTTACTATATCTATGAGCTGGTCAAGTTCGCCCTCTATAGTTGTCTCAAAGGGAGAAACAAAGGTCTTAAGACCCTGAGCTTTGATATAATCGATGCATCTGTCAACTATACGGCAGATTTCATCTTTATCTGTAACACCTGGTAAAACCTGAATTGCAACACTTGCTTTCATCTTTATCTCCTCCTATATAATTACGGCCGTTATCTTTATATGCAGGCGGAAATCCCTTTGCCAAAAAGTCCCTCAAAGGTCTCCTTACATCATAAAAGCTTTATCCCTCAACATTGGATAAAGCAGTCTAATCGCCTGTATTATATATAGAATAGCACAGTAATTTTTCAAATTCAATATATGAAAAATTAAATAGAGATTTAAAAATACGGTTTAAATCCCCTGCGGGTAAAAAATAACCCGGCACATTTTAAGGACTCAAAATATGCCGGGGTTTAATTTTAGTTATTTCTGAATCTTGAAAGGAATTCCTTCATTTTTTCTGTCTTAGGATTTCCGAAAAGCTCCTCAGGAGCGCCTTCCTCACAGATTACGCCGTCTGCCATAAATACCACGTTGCTTGAAACGTCTCTGGCAAAGGCCATCTCGTGGGTAACGATTATCATTGTAAATCCTTCTTCGGCAAGGGTTCTTATTACCGAAAGAACCTCTCCGACCATCTGAGGGTCAAGGGCTGAAGTGGGCTCGTCAAAGAGGATTACCTCAGGCTTCATGGCGAGGGCACGGGCGATTGCCACACGCTGTTTCTGTCCGCCGGAAAGCTGTCTGGGTTTTGCGTTTATATAGGGAGCCATTCCTACCTTTTCAAGATAGAACATGGCAAGGTCTCTTGCTTCTTCCTTACTCTTTTTAAGCACCTTTATAACACCGACCATACAGTTTTCAAGTACGGTCATATTGTTGAAAAGGTTGAAGCTCTGGAATACCATACCTACCTTTGCTCTGTAGGCTGACTGGTTGAAATTCTTCTCTGTGATGGGTTCGCCGTGATAGAGAATTTCTCCGCTGGTGGGAGTCTCAAGAAGGTTGATACATCTGAGAAGTGTTGATTTTCCTGAGCCTGACGCACCGATGATACATGTAACGTCTCCGGTGTTGACCTTAAAATCGATATCCTTTAATACGACGTGGGTACCGAAGGTCTTTCCAAGATGATTTATCTGAAATACATTATTATCATTCATTACCTTCCCTCCCTGCTGTCGCTGTTAAGGTCTCCGACTTTTACTGCCTTTGCGGCTTTTGCTGCCTTTGCTGCCTTATCGTTATAGCTGTACATTCCGCTTGTGTGGGCAAGGGTATCAGTTGTGGCAAGGTCGAAGTTGTCGGGACCGTCCATTCTGTTCTCCCACAGACGAAGAAGTCTTGAGCAGGCGAAAGTAAGTATAAAGTAGATAACCATAGCAATGGCGAATGCCTCAAAGTATGTGTAAAGGGCTCCTGCGATTCCCTTTGTTGTATAGAAAAGTTCAACTATACCGATAACTGAAAGTACGCAGGTATCTTTGATGTTGATGATAAGGTTGTTGCCTATCTGGGGCATGATATTTCTCAGCGCCTGGGGAAGTATTACATTCACCATGGTCTGGAAATGAGTCATACCAATGGCTTTTGCTCCCTCCGTCTGACCGGGGTCAATGGAGAGGATACCGCCTCTGACAGTTTCAGCCATATACGCTCCTGTATTGATGGATACGATAAAGAAGGCTGCCTGCCACATTCCCATATTTATGTCAAATACGGCGGCCATACCAAAGTATATGAACATGGCCTGGGCCATCATAGGTGTTCCTCTGAACACTTCCACATATACATTAAGTATGAATTTGATTATACCTACGACTACCCATTTAACGGGGTTCTTCTTTCTGTCAGTAGGTATTGTCTGAATGATACCTACGATAAAGCCGATAATACATCCAATGAATGTTGATATCAGCGCAATTATCATTGTATTCCAGGCGCCACGCAGAAAGGATCCACTGTAGCGCTCCCAGATATACAAAATTCGTTCGCCGAACGTTGCGGGCATATTAGCTCTCTCCTTTCTGTTTCAGCGCAAAAATTGTAGTCTTATTAATTACTCGCTGAGGGGCTGAACAGCGATAGCCTGATTCATCATTTCTGTGAAATCATCAGCTGTCATCTGTGAAAGAACTGAGTTGATCTTATCGCAGAGTTCTGTGTTGCCCTTCTGAAGTGAAATACCGATGTTGATTTCTTCTTCGGAAACTTCAAATTCGCCTTCTGTTCCTGTGAAGTCCATAAGTTTGAAATCAGGGTAAGCTACTGTAGCAGCAAGACCTGTAGGTCTGTCAGTTACAACGATGTCGCATTTTCCTGCGTCAAGGGCAACGAGCATAGCGGGTGCTGATTCCTGAGCGGGAAGAATGTTTGCATCGGGGATCTGAGGAAGACATACATTGTACCAGATTGTGTTCTGCTGTGATGTACATGTAGCTCCTGCAAGATCAGCAACGCTTGTTGCGTTTGCGTACTGGCTGTCAGCCTTTGTAAGTGTTACGATAGAAGCATAGTAGTAAGGCTCTGTGAAGTCTACCATTTCTTTTCTTTCTGATGTGATTGACTGTCCTGCGATAACACAGTCAACTGTTCCTGACTGGACTGCGGGAACAAGTGAATCCCAGTCAAGTTTTACGATTTCAAGCTCCATGCCGAGTTCTTCAGCGATGTGCTTAGCCATCATAACGTCATAGCCGTAAGCATAGTCGGGGCTGTCTTTGATCTGAACGGCGCCGTTAGCATCTGTGGGCTGTGTCCAGTTATAGGGAGCGTATCCGCACTCCATAGCTACTGTAAGTACGTTGTCATCAAGGGCTCCGCCTTCAGCAGCACCCTCAGCTGTTTCGCCTTCAGCTGTGCTTTCAGTTGATCCTGATGAGCATCCTGTAACTGCCATTGCGCATGCCATTGCAAAAGCAGCTATTGATAAAAATCTTTTCTTCATTTTACATACCTTCCTTTGTATTTAATTTTTTAATCCTTCAGGGCCAGTTTCTGAAGCGGTTTTAACCGAAAAAAAAGTACCGAATATTCCTGAAAACGTGAAGATTCGGTACTGATAAAACTAAATTGCGTTTTTTTCGATAGCTCTCCACATAAGTGACAGTATGCTGCATATTCTGCATCATCCCAGCCCCCTGCGTCCGGGCAGACGTAAAAGACTTCGGCAAAAAACCCTTTCACGGAAAACGGCCGCCCGCCTTGGAAATTTAATTCCTGTTTTCCGATACTGATGTTTTTCGCGCCTCTATCAGGTCTCTGGCCACACCAGAATTATTATATTCTATAAGGTGGATACTAACACCATTTAAAGTTAAAGTCAATATATACGGCCCTTTTTTCGCAAACTTCGTCACTTTTGACGTATTTTAGGCTAAACGGACACAAAATTCCTAAACATTAACCTACAGATATGCTCAGATATTCCATGCCTCTCTTATTCTTCCTATGCCCTCGATTATCTTTTTTTCGGACAATTCCGCATATCCAAGAAGCACCGTGCTTTTATATTTAGCGGGAACCTCATTTATAAAATAGGGGGATATGGGATAAACTTTTACTCCGTTTTCCAAAGCAAGACGCACCATTTCCTCTTCATCAAGACCCTTTCCGAGCCTCAGAGCCAGATGATGTCCCGCATTTTCACCGTTTATTCTTATGCTGTCCCCAAGCTTTCCAAGCTCCGAAAGAA
>CABPCX010000002.1 GCA_902406135.1 uncultured Eubacteriales bacterium | reverse complement strand
GGCCTGACATTTTTGGGATATCTTGCGTTTTTTGATGCGCCCAAGAAAACGGCGGCGGAAGCCGTGAAAAAGCTCAAGGCTTTAAATGTGGGCATAAGGGTGCTGACAGGCGACCAGAAAAATACAGCCGTATCCATATGTGCCCGTCTTGGAATAGATGTGGGACAGGTGCTTACGGGAAGGGAGCTGGACGCCCTCGCGGAAGACAGAAGGCAGGTAGAAATCGAAAATACCACCGTATTTGCGGAGCTCACGCCAAGACAGAAACTGGCTGTTGTTAAGGCGCTTCAGTCCAACGGCCATACGGTAGGATTTTTGGGAGACGGTATGAATGCCCTGCCTGCCATGACAGAGTCCGATGTGGGCATATCGGTGGATACCGCCGCCGAAGCCGTCAGGGAATGTGCGGACGTTATACTGCTTAAAAAGGACCTTAATGTTTTGGAAGAAGGCATAATAGAAGGAAGAAAGGCCTTTTCAAATATGTCCAAGTATATAAAAATAACGGCTTCGTCAAATTTCGGAAATATATTTTCAATTGTCATAGCCAGTGTATTTCTTCCCTTTTTCCCCATTACGTCGGTACAGCTTCTGCTTTTGAATCTGCTTTATGATATTTTGTGCCTGGTGCTTCCATGGGACAGGGTAGACGGGGAAATGTGCGCCAGACCCCTGGAATGGTCAGGACGCAGTCTGGGAAAATTTATGGTGTTTTTCGGCCCCATAAGCTCTGTATTTGACATAATAACGTTTGCATTTTTGTTTTTCTTCCTTTGTCCGTCCCTGTGCGGAGGAAGTTTTTCATCCCTGGCGGCGGAGGAGAGCGTAAGGTTTATAATGGCCTTTCAGACGGGGTGGTTTTTGGAATCCATGTGGACGCAGGTCCTTATACTGCATCTGCTGCGTACAAAAAAGGTGCCCATAATACAAAGCCGTCCTTCAAGGAGCGTAATGGCCGTGACAACGGCAGGCATACTGCTTTTTACTGCCGCCACATATACGCCGCTGGGCAGTGTAATAGGCTTAGTCCCCCTGCCCGGGGAATATTATTTATTCCTAATAACCGCTGTAATAATGTATCTTCTTCTTGTTACGCTGGCTAAGTATGTATATATAAAGAAGTATAAGGAACTTATATAGGAAGGGAGGAATCTGTATGAAAAAGAATATAGGCTTTATAAGTATAGACTCTTCCCTGGCCGTATGGCTCTATGAAAAGATAAGGCTTTCAGCCCCCAATACGGGGGGAGCAGGTGAGCTGGAAGAAGGACTGGCGGAGCTTATAAGCGGAGAGACAAGCTCCCTTATGCTTGAAATAGGCGGAGAGGAAAAGGAAAACAACAAAGAAAATAATAAGGAAAGCCATGGGAAAAACAGAGCCCTTTTATCCGATGACGCCATAAGCTGCGGAGACCTGACGGTATACGGCAGAAACAGAAAGGTAGTAAGGGACGGAGAGGAAATATCCCTTACGCCCAAGGAATTTGATATTTTGTATTTTCTTGTACGCAACAGAGGAGAAGTGTTTACAAAGGAGCAGATATATCAGGCCGTATGGGAAAATGACTATATGCTGGACGACAGCAATATTATGGCTTTCATAAGAAAGCTCAGAAAAAAAATAGAGCCAAACCCCGACGCACCGGAGTATATACTTACCATCTGGGGCATAGGCTATAAGTTTAATGACAGAATATAAATATTATTTAGGACCGCCGATAATTTTCGGCGGTTTTTTCTTGCCCCGCCGCAAGGAAATCGCAAGGTTTTGGCCATGGGATTTTCCCTGCGGATTTTTTATACTGTTTTTCGGATGAAGGAAAAAGAATCAAAAAGCAACAAAGAGAAAGGAGAGATGTTATGGATTTTATCAGTATGTTTTTGGGAATTGTTTTTACTGCCTTTGGCATTGTATTTGCCTGCGGCAGAGGACATATATATCTGACAGCCTGGAAAAATATGACCAGAGAAGAGAAAGAAAAGATAAATATAGTACCCCTGTGCAGAAATATAGGAGGAGTAATAGCTCTCTGCGGAGTGATATTTATCATAAAAGGAGTTTTTAACGGCTTTGGGGGACGTCCCTTTACGGCGGTTATGATATTGTGGCTTGCGGCGGCGGGAATTGATTTGTGGCATATATCAAAAAGCCCCATATACCGCAGATGATTATACCGCACAGCGGTTTGACATAGATATTTCGCAAAAAAGAGAGGTGAAGAGTATGGACTCAGACGGTGGTCCCAAAAGGCAGAGGAATATAAATCATGGAAGTCCATGCTTTTATTTTCCTCCTGCCTCCAAAAAAATTTTAAAGGAGGTAAACAATGATGAAAAAGAGAGAAAACCGCCAGGCAGTAAGACAGGCTGTTGAAAGGGCGGCATTACGAGACGAACATAACAGCATAATAAAATTTTCCGCCATGAGTCCCATAAAGGACGTACTCAAAAAAACGGATACGGTACTTGGCGGCCTTGATGCGGAAGGTGTAGAGGCAAACCGTAACAAATACGGTTCAAATAAAGTGACCCGTGAGAAAAAGAAACCGCTTTTAAGCCGTCTTATGGGAGCGTTTATAAATCCTTTTACGGCCATACTGCTGTTTCTTGCGGTGGTATCGGTAATAACGGATATGGTGTTTCCCTATTTCTCACTGTTTGGAAGCAGTCCGGAAGACTTTGACTGCCTTACGGTAGTGATAATAGTGACGATGGTGTTTATATCGGGCACCCTGCGTTTTGTACAGGAATCAAGGAGCGGAAACGCTGCGGAAAAACTGCTGGCAATGATAACTACCACCTGTACCGTTACCCGTAAGGGACAGGAAAAGACAGAGATACCCATGGATGACCTGGTATGCGGAGACATCGTGCATCTGTCAGCGGGAGACATGGTGCCTGCGGATATAAGGATACTTGATGCCAAGGATTTGTTTATAAGCCAGTCCAGCCTTACGGGCGAGAGCGAGTCCATTGAAAAAACAGCCGAAACCGTGAGGGAAGAGGCAGGCTCGGTTACGGACTATACAAACATAGCGTTTATGGGAAGCAATGTCATTTCGGGAAGCGCCACAGCCATTGTAATATGCACGGGAGACAATACGCTTTTTGGCTCCATGGCGTCGGCGGTGGCAGAAGATGCCGTTGAGACCAGCTTTACAAAGGGTGTAAATGCCGTATCATGGGTGCTCATACGTTTTATGCTTGTAATGGTGCCCCTTGTATTTTTCATTAACGGAATAACCAAGGGAGACTGGCTGGAAGCGTTTTTATTTGGCATATCCATTGCGGTGGGACTTACTCCCGAGATGCTTCCGATGATAGTTACTACATGCCTTGCCAAGGGCGCAGTGTCCATGAGTAAGAAACAGACCATAGTTAAAAATCTCAATTCCATACAGAATTTCGGAGCCATAGACATACTGTGCACCGATAAAACGGGAACACTGACTCAGGATAAAGTGGTGCTTGAATATCATTTGAATGTAAACGGCGAGGACGATACAAGGGTGCTGCGCCATGCGTATTTGAACAGTTATTTCCAGACGGGATATAAAAATTTAATGGACTTAGCCATTATCCACAGGACTGAGGAGGAAGAGGCGGAGAATCCACAGCTTACGGACCTTTCAGAAACATATACAAAGGTGGACGAAATACCCTTTGACTTTAACAGACGCCGTCTTACAACGGTAGTGCAGGATAAAAAGGGCAAAACCCAGATGGTAACAAAGGGTGCCGTGGAAGAAATGCTTTCAATATGTGCCTTTGCGGAAATTGACGGCAGAGTGCAGGAGTTAAGCAGTGATGTAAGGAGAAAAATACTTAAAACCGTGGACGGGCTCAATGACAAGGGATTCCGTGTCCTTGCCATAGCGCAGAAAAGCAATCCTTCTCCCGTGGGAGCCTTTGGCGTAAAGGACGAATGTGATATGGTGCTTCTTGGATACCTGGCATTTCTGGACCCTCCCAAGGAATCCACGGCCGATGCCATAAAGGCCCTTAAGGACCATGGCGTTACTACAAAGATACTGACGGGAGACAACGAAAAGGTTACACGCACCATATGCAGACAGGTAGGCCTTGAGGTAAGAAATATGCTCCTTGGCTCTGACCTGGAAAGAATGAACGATTCGGAGCTTTCGCTATTGGCCGAGACAACGGACGTATTCGCAAAGCTTACACCGGAGCAGAAATCCAGGGTTGTATCCGTACTCAGAAATAACGGCCATACGGTGGGCTTTATGGGTGACGGAATAAATGACGCGGCGGCAATGAAGTCGGCGGACATAGGAATATCCGTGGATACGGCCGTGGACGTGGCCAAGGAATCGGCCGATATAATACTGCTTGAAAAGGACCTGATGGTTTTGGAGCAGGGAATAATAGAAGGACGCAAGACCTACGCCAATATGATAAAGTACATAAAGATGACGGCATCGTCCAACTTTGGAAATATGTTCTCGGTTTTGGCGGCTTCGGCACTGCTGCCGTTTTTACCGATGACGAGCGTGCATCTCATATTTTTGAACCTCATATATGACCTTTCCTGCACCGCCATTCCCTGGGATAATGTGGACGAGGAATTTATCGCGGTACCCCGTAAATGGGACGCCTCATCGGTCGGAAACTTTATGATATGGATAGGACCCACAAGCTCCATATTTGACTTTATGACATATATATTTATGTATTTTGTATTCTGCCCGATTTTTGTTTCAGGGGGAGTGCTTTACAATGACCTGGCGGCTCATTTCAGCGGAGCGGAGCTCATACAGATGCAGAATGCCTATGCGGCCATGTTCCAGGCGGGCTGGTTTGTGGAATCCATGTGGAGCCAGACCCTTGTTATACATATGATACGTACTCCAAAGATACCGTTTATACAGAGCCATGCGTCGGCGCCTTTAACACTGCTCACCTGTGCAGGAATCATAGTGCTTACGGTAATACCCTTTACGGCCTTTGGACAGATGCTTGGATTTGCGGCTTTGCCGGGTGCATATTTTGCTTTCCTCATACCATGCATACTTCTTTATATGGTACTGGCCACAAGTCTTAAGAAAGCCTATGTGCGCCATTACGGAGAACTTTTATAAACGGATAAAGGAGGAATTGTTATGGATTGGACAGCATTATGGATAAAAATTTTCGGAAGGACGGAATTTTTAGGACTTAATATGGGATTCTGGGCGGCGGTCGGAGCCGTTTTGATGATAGTAATAATAATGAATGTTGTATTCTGGTCAATGAAACCCCTTAAAAATTCAAAATAAATAAAAACCCGCGGGAAAAATCCTGCGGGTTTTTCATATTACAGGAAAGATTTTACACAGCGGACACGGTAAAATAATTATTGTAACGGCACAGTATCGGACCAAAATGTTTTATATAGTAATTTTTCTTAAAAAATCCAATGAGACAGGGGCGGTTTTTAATTTGTAAATTTTTATCGTTTTTTTGAAAAGACCTATTGACAAATATGTTAGCTTATACTAATATTATATAACAGTTAGGGAAGCCTAAGTCATTAGGCTGTTTTTTAAGGATCAATGTTAGTCTAGTGTAACAAATGGAGTATAGATAAAAAAGGAGGCAGACATGATGCCCTTATCAATGGCAGGCGCCGGCTCAACTATGAACATACAGAGGGTCGGAGGAAAGGCCGAAACAAAAAAATTTCTTGAAAACCTTGGATTTACCGTGGGCGAAAAAGTAACGGTCATCACGGAAACGGGAGGAAATCTTATAGTACAGGTAAAGGAAGCCAGAGTAGCCATAAGCCGTGAAATGGCCAATAAGATAATGGTTTAAATTAAGGAGGAAACATAATGAAAACGCTTAAGGATGTTAAGATAAGCGATACGGTGACGGTGAAAAAGCTTCACGGAGACGGAGCCGTAAAGCGCAGAATAATGGATATGGGCATAACAAAGGGAATACCCGTATATGTAAGAAAGGTGGCGCCCTTGGGAGACCCCATTGAGGTAACCATAAGAAACTATGAACTTACTATCCGCAAGGCAGACGCGGAAATGATAGAGGTTGAATAAACCTTATATTTTTTGATTTAATGTTAGATTGAGCTAACGAAAGGAGAAACAGTTTTATGGACATCAGAATAGCTCTCGCAGGAAATCCCAACTGCGGGAAAACAACATTGTTCAATGCACTCACAGGCTCCAATCAGTTTGTAGGAAACTGGCCCGGAGTAACTGTAGAGAAGAAAGAGGGTAAACTTAAAGGGCGCAAAAACGTAACGGTAACGGACCTTCCGGGCATATATTCACTTTCACCCTATACTCTGGAGGAAGTGGTGGCAAGAAATTATCTTGTGAATGAAAGACCCGACGTTATTTTAAATATCGTAGACGGAACAAACATCGAAAGAAACCTCTATCTTACAACACAGCTTACGGAGCTTGGCATACCCGTAGTAATGGCTGTGAATATGATGGACGTTGTGAATAAGAATGGGGACAAAATAGACACAAACAAGCTTGAAAAGGAACTGGGAGTTACGGTATGCAAAATATCGGCTCTTAAGGGTGAAGGCGTAATGGAGGCGGCACAGACGGCCGTAGACATAGCTTCATCGGGAGTAAAGACAGTGCCCATTCATACCTTCGGCGGAAGCGTAGAGCATACACTGGCCCACATTGAGGAAGCGGCGCTTCACTCACTGCCCGAGGAACAGCAGAGATGGTACGCCATAAAGATTTTCGAGCGTGATTCAAAGGTGCTTGAACAGCTCAAAATACCAGCAGAGACCCTTAAGCACATCGAAAACGATATTGTTGCCTGCGAAAACGAAATGGACGACGATGCGGAATCCATAATCACGGCATCAAGATATGACTGGATATCAAAGATAATAAAGGACTGCTACTATAAAAAGAATAAATCAGGACTTTCCACATCGGATAAGATAGACAGGATAGTTACTAACAGATGGCTTGCCCTTCCCATATTTGCCCTTGTAATGATAGGCGTTTATTACATAGCAATCAGCACCGTGGGCGATATGCTTACAGGCTGGACAAACGATGTATTTGTAGGCGAAATGATAGTTGAGCCCTTAAGAGGATTCCTCGAAGGCATAAATACAGCTCCCTGGCTTGTGGGACTTATAGTTGACGGTATCGTATCCGGTGTAGGCGCCGTTATCGGTTTCGTGCCTCAGATGCTTGTGCTTTTCCTTATGCTCTGCATCCTTGAGGACTGCGGATATATGGCACGTATCGCCTTCATCATGGACCGTATATTCAGACGTTTCGGTCTTTCCGGAAAGAGCTTCATTCCCATGCTTGTAGGAACGGGCTGCGGAGTTCCCGGAGTTATGGCTTCAAGAACAATCGAGCAGGACAGAGACAGAAAAATGACAATAATGACAACAACATTTATCCCCTGCGGAGCTAAGATGCCCATAGTTGCCCTTATGGCAGGAGCCATCTTCGGCGGAGCATGGTGGGTAGCTCCCTCAGCTTATTTTGTGGGCGTAGCTGCCATTGTTGTTTCGGGAATAATACTCAAAAAGACAAAACCCTTTGCGGGCGAACCCGCTCCCTTCGTTATGGAGCTCCCCGCATACCATAGACCCACAGTAGTAAACGTACTCAGAGGAACATGGGAAAGAGGCTGGTCATTCATCAAAAAGGCGGGAACGGTTATCACTCTCGCATCAATATTCGTATGGTTTACATCAAGCTACGGATTTACTGCCGAAGGATTCGGCGCCGTAGAAGAAATGGACGCTTCAATACTTGCCCAGATAGGTGCAGGCCTTGCGGTAATATTCAAGCCCCTTGGATTCGGAACATGGCAGGCAAGTGCTGCCACAGTGCTTGGTCTTGTGGCTAAGGAAGAAGTAGTAGGAGCATTCGGAACCCTTTATGCCGTTGCAGGCGATGCCCTCGGTATGGTAGAGGAAGGTTCATTTGCAGGTCTTGCTCCCATCGCGGCACACTTTACAGGCCTTTCCGCATATTCATTCCTCGTATTCAACCTTCTGTGCGCACCCTGCTTTGCGGCAATCGGAGCAATCAAGCGTGAGATGAATAATGCTAAATGGACATGGGCTGCAATCGGATATCAGTGCGGTCTTGCCTATGCGGTATCCCTTATGGTATATCAGTTCGGCGGACTTGTTACAGGCGAGACAGCCTTTGGAATAGGAACAATAGCGGCTTTGGCTGTACTTGTACTTCTTATTTACCTTCTTTTCAGAAAGGGCTACGAGTATAAGGAAGTAAATTCTCTCCGTGCCGTAGATGCGGTACGCTCTTGATGAAATTTTAAATTTCACCGAAAGGAGATAACTTATGGCAACATATATTGTAGGCGCACTGGTAGTTCTCATAGTGGTGCTCATTATCAAAAAGATGATAAAAGATAAGAAAAACGGTGCCGGCTGCTCAGGCTGCTCGGGCTGCGGAGGAAGCTGCTCCTGCCACAGCACACAGAAGGAGTGCTGATAAATGAAGCTTACGGCGGCACAGTTAAAATATATTCTTGTCCTCGGAAATCTTTCCGGGGACAAGGGCATAAGAACGGTGGATATAGCCAAGAACCTCAATATACAGAGGTCAAGCGCCTTCAATATGCTTAACAGGCTTTCCGATGCGGGGCTGGTCATAAAAAATGAGGATAAGACGGTAATCCTCACGGATAAGGGCCGGCTCACATCGGACAGACTGCGTAAAACTGCGGAGGAAACGGTCAAAAAGCTGGAAAAGCACTTCGGACTCGGAGAAAACGATGCCGAAGAATGTGCGCTTATTATACTCTCCTGTTCAGAAGATATATGAAATCTTTATAATTTAGGATATTTACGAAATTTACGAAAGGAAGAAATATTATGGAATGGTATAAAAACGAAAAGGTTCTCAGTTTTATCGGAGGAGCCGCAGCCGTTATAGTAGGAAGTAAAATACTTAAAATGCCCAAGACAAGGGAGCTGTGCGTAAAGGGAATTGCCGGCGGAATTACGGCAAAGAACAACGTATCGGCTGCCATTCAGAATATTAAGGAAGATGCCGAGGACCTCTGTGCAGACGCAAGGGAACAGGCGGCAAAGGCGGAAGACGAGAGCTTTGAGGAAGCTGATGCATAATGAGATACAAAATCGTTTATGACAGACCTGGAAGAATGCGTGTGCGCTGCGGTGCCGGAGTATTTACGGCGGAGCAGGGCTACGGCATAGCCGACCTTCTGAGGGAGGGCGCAGATGCCCATAAAGTTGAGGTCTGTCCCATCAACGGGAGCGTTCTTATCTGCTACCCTGAAAGCAACCGACAGACCGTTCTCGCCATTCTTAACGGTCTGAGAAGATGCGCGCTTCCAAACGGTAAACCCCGAGACAATGATATAAAGAGAGAGATAGACAATGATTTTCTTCAGGAAACATCTGCTCTCGTTGTGGGACATTTTGTAAAAAAGCTTCTTCCTCCCCCGTTGAGGCTCATATTGACTTTGAAAAAAGCCTTATCCTTCTGGAAAGAAGGAGCGGACAGTCTCCTTTCAGGCAGGCTTGATGTGCCCGTACTGGATGCGTCTTCCATAGGTGCAGCCTTTTGTCAGCGCGATATGAAGACAGCTGGGTCAATAATGTTTATGCTGAAGATTTCGGAGCTTCTGGAGAACTACACAAGGAAACGCACAACCACGATTCTCACCCAGTCGCTGGCTGTAAATGTGGATTCTTTGTGGATAGTGGGAGAGGACGGCGCCGAAAGACAGATACCCATGTCCGAGGTTAAAAAAGGCAGTGTGGCAAGGATAAGGACCGGTTCCCTCATACCCGTTGACGGGACAGTTAAGGACGGAGACGCCATGGTAAACGAGGCGTCCATGACGGGAGAGGCCGTGCCCGTACATAAAAAGAAGGGCGTAAGCGTATATGCCGGTACGGTTGTTACGGAAGGAAGCATAGATGTAATTATAACAGCCCTTCCTTCGGAAAGCAGAATACAGCAGATAGTAGGACTCATTGAAAATTCCGAAAACCTGAAGGCAGGGGTTCAGAACAGGGCCGAGCATCTGGCTGATAAAATAGTACCCTTCAGCTTTGCGGGAGCATTGGCTGCGGGACTGCTTACGGGAAAGGCGTCCAAGGCGCTGTCGGTATTTATGGTGGACTATTCCTGCGGCATAAAACTTTCCGCGTCCATATCCGTCATATCGGCCATGCGTGAGGCCGCTTCAAGAAAGATAATGGTCAAGGGCGGAAAATTTATGGAAGCCTTTGCCCAGGCCGACACAATAATATTTGACAAAACGGGAACACTGACGGAGGCCTGCCCGAAGGTAAGCGGAATACTCCCCTTTGGGCCTTACAGCAAAGAGGAAATACTTAAAACGGCGGCCTGCATAGAGGAGCATTTTCCCCACTCCATGGCAAGGGCCGTTGTGCGTGCCGCGGAGGAGAGGGGCTTAACCCATGAGGAAAGACATGCCGATGTGGAGTATGTGGTGGCCCATGGTGTGGTAACCAGACTTGACGGAAAGAGAACCCTCATAGGCAGTGCACATTTTGTATTTGAGGACGAGAATACTCTGTATACCGAGGAACAGAAAAAAGCCGTAGACGAGGCGGCCGGAGGGGGGTCAGCCCTGTATCTGGCCATAGGAGGAGAACTGGCGGGAGTAATATTCGTAAACGACCCTCCCAGAAAGGAAGCGGCAGAGGCCATTGCCTGCCTTAAGGCAAGGGGCATCAAAAACGTAATAATGCTTACGGGAGATTCGGAAAGCGCCGCAAAGGCGGTCAGCGAACAGCTTGGAATAGACGATTACCGTTCGCAGGTACTGCCTTCCGAAAAGGCGGAAATAGTGGAAAGCTATAAAAAGCAGGGCCGAAAGGTCATAATGGTAGGCGACGGAGTTAACGACTCACCGGCGCTGGCAGCGGCCGATGTTTCCGTATCCATGAAGGATTCGTCGGACATAGCCAGGGAAGTGGCAGACATTACCCTTCTTTCGGCGGACCTGAGGGAGCTTGTGGTTCTCAGGGAGCTTTCAAGCAGACTTTTTGTAAGAATAGATAAAAACTATAAATTTATAATCAGCTTTAATACGGCCCTTCTTCTGATGGGTCTTACGGGAATGATGGCGCCCGGAAGGACAGCGGTACTGCATAACGCATCGACCATGGGCATAAGCGCCCTGTCCACAAGGCCGTTGATAAGAGCATAATAAAGCATAATGATATTTTGCGGACGCAAGTCCGCTTATAATAAACCATTGTGTTAGGTAATACTAACTATAAACCAAAACTAAAAGGAAAGGTGATGTGAATGAGCGTTGTTATCATAGGCGGTAATGAGAGAATGGAAAGGCAGTATCAGCAGATATGCAAGACCTACGGATATAAGGCAAAGGTATTTACAAAGGAAGCGGGCTCTCTCAAAAGAAAGATAGGAAGCCCTGACCTGCTTATTGTGTTTACGAATACCGTTTCGCACAGTATGACGGCCTGTGCCCTGCAGGAAGCAAAGAAAAACGGCACAACGGTGGCACGCACTCACACATCAAGCGCCGCCGCCCTCCACGAGATTATGAAAGCCCACTGTGCGGGATGCCCTAAGGCAGGTGAATGCGGATATGCAGAAATGTTCGATTGAGAGATGCATAATAGAGCATTGTTCACCGACCCTGGCGGGGCTTAAGCCTGCAAGTCTTTTCAGCTGCAGTATGGCGGCGGAGGAAAGCCTCCTGGAGGAGATAAGGGAACTTAATATGAAGCTTGGAAAAAGGGACATAGTCATATCCGTTATGACTAAAAAGGACGGCAGGGCGCTCATATATGTTTATAGAAAAAGTATGCTTAAAAAGGCCATTGAAAACGAAGAAACATTGAAATTTTTGAAGGATTACGGATATAGGGACCTGACCTTTGAAAAGGCGGTGGCAAGGCTTAAAAACCGTCTGGCAGAAAGTGACGGCTTCCCCCATGAAATAGGTGTTTTCCTGGGATACCCCCTGGGAGACGTAAAAGGGTTTATAGAAAATGAAGGAAGAAACTGCAAGTGCGTCGGATGCTGGAAGGTATACTGCGACGAATGTGAAGCGGTAAGGACCTTTGAGAAATTCAAAAAATGCACGGGCATATACAGAAATCTTTATGAAAAAGGAAGGTCTGTTTTGCAGCTAACCGTAGCTGTTTAACATAAATATAATATGTATAAAAGGAGAGATATAATATGAAAACAGCAGTCGTATATTGGAGCGGTACAGGAAATACAGAACTTATGGCAAAGAAGGTGGAGGAAGGCGCAAAGGCAGCGGGAGCAGAAGTAAGCGTATTTACAGCCGCTGAATTTTCCGCGGCAAAACTTGATGAGTTTGACGCCGTAGCCTTCGGTTGCCCTTCCATGGGTGACGAGCAGCTGGAAGAAGCCGAAGTTGAGCCCATGTTTACTTCATGCATTCCGGGACTTCAGAAGAAGAAAGTAGGTCTTTTCGGTTCCTACGGCTGGGGAGACGGCGCGTGGATGAGAAGCTGGGAAGATATGTGCAGAAACAACGGCATCATCACCGTATCCGAAGGTGTAATATGCTGCGGAGCACCCGATGACGGTGCGTCAAGCGAACTTATGGAGCTTGGAAAGGCTCTGGCATAACTTAGTAATATACGTCCGAGGGGGTATACCCTTCGGGCGGTTTTTTGAAGAAGGAAGGTAAGGAAATGGCAACGGCGGTCATAATAATCCTGTTGATAGTCATAGTTATTTTTTCGGTAAAAAGCTATATGAAAAAGCTTGCAAGCGGATGCTGCGGAGCGGGAGGAGATAGTGTAAAAAGGATAAAGCCTGCCGACGGAGACACAAATAATTATCCCTGTTTAAAAAGGGTGAAAATCGGAGGAATGACCTGTAAAAACTGTGCCTTAAGGGTAGAAAACGCCTTTAACGGCAGGGAAGGCTATATGGCGAAGGTGAACCTTTCCAAAAAAGAGGCGGATATTTATATGAAAAATCCGGCGGACAACAGTATTCTGGAGGATATAGTAAAAAGGGCCGGATATGAAGTATTGAGTGTTGAAACGATAAAATAAAAAGTTTGGGGCAGACGGACGTCTGTCCTTTTTATGTGGATTTTAAATGGTTTCCATGGTATACTTTTTATAAGAGAATTTGAATTTTTTTACAGAATACCCGGAAAAGAGGGATGGATATGAAGAAACTTTTTGCCATTACGGCAGTCATTATTCTGGCATTAAGCTTCACAGCCTGCGCAGGCGGTACGGAAGAGGCAGAAACGGCACAGAATACAGAGGACGCCCAAAATACCGAAAGTACAGAAGCCTCAGATGTCCTCAAGGAATATATAAGCACCACCGTTTATCCCGAAGGCAATACCAAGGTATACAGGGAGGAGATAAACTATTCGGAGGGCGGCAGAAAGACAGAAGAGCTGAGCTATGATAACGATGAGCTCATCGGCCGTATCCTTATGGAAAAGGACGCCGACGGAAACATACTGAAATATACTTCCTATGACGGAAAAGAAAAACAGACTTACTCATGGAGCGCAGAGTATGACAGCAGAGGAAACAAAATAAAGGAGATACGCTATGACGAGACAGGCGCCGAAATAGGTATTGACGAGTGGACCTATGATGAAAACGGCATTCTTATTGGGGAAAGTATGGGCGGTGAATTTTTCTATAAATATGAGTATGACGAAAACGGCTACAGGGTAAAGGCTGTGTGCTATGATGCCAGCGGTGCGGTGATTTCGGAAAACAGCAGTATTTATGAAAATGACGAAAACGGAAATCTGCTGAGGGTAAGGAGCATAGGCGGAAACGGAGAAGGAAAACCAACGGAATACGAATATGACGAAAACGGAAACGAAACAGTCCGTATAAGCTATAATGATGACGGCACCGTAAGGGAGCGTATGGAAAGGAAATATGACAAAAACGGAAATGTTTTAGAGGTAAAAACCATATCTCCCGACGGCGTAGAGGAAATACAGGCCGTTTACAGCTACGATGAAGAAGGAAAGCTCATTGAATCATTTTATTACAGCGGCGGTGAAAAGGATATAAGATGTACCTATGAGTATGATGAAAAGGGAAACTCTATAAAGGAGTGCGTTTATGATGCCAAGGGAAATCTTACAAGTATGGATTCCAAGTCCTATGACGGGGCAGGAAGGCTCATAAAGCTTGTCAGAGAGGATAAGGAATACGGACTGGTTACCACGGAAGAATACATATACGGCCCAGTTGAATAACAAGAAAAAACCCTGACGATTCCGTCAGGGTTTTTAATTAAAGAACTGTCTGTATTTAAAAATATAGAGACCAAAGTTTTATCAGCACTCAAAATCCTTAAGGGTGCCGTTTTCGTCAAATTCCAGCTCATAGGGCTCTGAAACGATTTCCACATCGTCCCTGTTGATAACATCTGGAATAAGAGCTTCGGAAATCTCTATTTCGGAAAGGGAAAGAGTATCCCTTATTCTGGCTATTCTTGCCTTTGAATAGTCGTTAAGTTTAGCGCATGTACGGATAGCGAGTCTTAAAGCCTCATAGTCCGTATTCTGGTAAACGGGAATTTTTCCGGCGCTGAGCATGGTATTTGTGGAGAAGTTAATCCATGTGCTTTCCCAGTCAACACTGTTAAGACATGCTTTTGTAGTAACGTCGGCATAGCACAGTCCGCAGGCATTTCCGTGGCTGGGCTCTGTAAGTCCCCTTACGAACATCTTTTTGCAGTGGAAGTCGTCCTCAAAGCCGGGCATACAGCCTCTGCCGGTAACATTGGGGTCACAGCCTTCGCCGCTGATATTTTTGCCTATTTTGTCTATGATAAGAACGTCGATGTTATCGAATTTCATTCTGGGAAGTCTTCTCTTGGCTATCTGAAGAAGTTCATGGTCGCCTTCAATGATTTTATCCTTGGGGAATGCTTTTATTTCGGAAATTTCGTCGTATGCATTCTGTACCACACCGATTCCCATGATAACGTTCATATTCTTTAAAAATTCTTCTGCAACCATGGGTATTCTTTCTGCGAATGTGTCAAAGCCCTGTCTGTGGAACCATGAACATCCGAAATGCTTAGCAATACCTATGGCCATCATCTTGCATATACCGCTTTCAACATAGCCTTTGAAATCCGTATGGGGTTTTACCTTGTTGAAAAGCACTATGCCGTCGGCTTCGGCAGCGTATTTGTCGCAGTATACGGGAGTGTTTGCTCCGTCGTTGATGGTGCCTATCTGAACTACTTCCATGGAAGCCTTAATGGGTACATTCATACTTTCTTCCGTAATGCCGTAGTCCTTAAGTATCTGTACGTTTCCTTCTACAGTACCGCCTCCGTGGCTTCCCATGGCAGGGATTATGAAGGGCTCGGCACCCCAGTCCTTAAGCTTGTCGCATATGGTCCTTATCATAAGGGGAAGGGAAGGAATTCCTCGGCTTCCTACGGTAATGGCTATGCTCTTGCCTTTAAGGGCTTCTTTGTCTATTTCAAGGGCGTCAAGCTCCTGTGAAAGGTGGGCTTTTATGTCCTCTATCTTGTCGTCTTCGTATTTTTCCTTGATTCTTACCATTTTAGGAATGGTAACGTCTTCTATGCCCTGAACAAAAAAGTTCATATCCGGGAAATCTATCTTTTTCATTTAAAAAGCCTCCTAATTAGCAGAAATTACATTTTCTGGCCATGGACATATCATTGAATCCAAGGGCCTCAGCCTTGCTGACTTTACCGTTTACAACTTCCATCATAAGCTCAAATAATTTTTCGCCCGTATCGGCTATGGAAGCTTTGCCCGCAACTATGGCGCTGGCGTCAAAGTCGATATTGTCATTCATAAGTGAGAATGTCTCGGCATTTCCTGTAATCTTTATAACGGGCACGATGCCGTTTCCTGTGGGTGTTCCGCGGCCCGTAGTGAATATTACTATCTGGGCTCCGCCTGCTACCATGGCAGCAATTGAAGCGATATCCTGTCCCGGTGTATCCATTACAACGAGACCTTTCTTGTCTACCTGCTCGCCGTAGCCGTAAACTTCATTTATTGTGGAGTAGCCGGCTTTATTTATACAGCCAAGGGATTTTTCCTCAATGGTTGTAAGTCCGCCTTCCTTGTTTCCGGGTGAAGGATTGCCGTCTCTTATGTTTTCTCCTGCAAGGGCAAAGTGCTCTTCGTTATTCTTTATCATATCAAGAAGGTCCTTGGCAACTCTTTCGTCAATACATCTTGCCGCAAGGATATCCTCTGTTCCCATAAGCTCCGTTGTTTCGGAAAGTATGCTTGTGGCACCCATTCCTACAAGTTTGTCACTTACATATCCTAAAGTGGGATTTGCTGCAAGTCCGCTGGTGGGGTCACTGCCGCCGCATTCCGTTGCAAGTATAAGCTCTGAAATATCGGCTTCTTCCCTTACGCACATGGAAGCGTCCATACTCATTTTCATGGCATATTTTACACCCAGCTCAACGGCCTTTATTGTTCCGCCAACTTCTCTTATGACGATGCTTTCAAGGGGTTTGTTTGTGAGGGCCTTTATTCTTTCCACAAGGACGGGAGCTTGTACGCCTTCACAGCTGTTTCCGATAACTACCGTACCGTATACGTTGGGGTTAGCGGCAAAGCCTGAAAGTACCTTGAATGTCATCTCTATATCCGCAGCGGATGCGGCACAGCCGCCCTGGTTGGGTATGTAAACGGCTCCGGGTACCTGAGAAGCTATGAATCTTGCTGTTTCACTGGCGCAGAGTGAACAGGGAAGTATAAGAACATGGTTTCTTATGCCTATTTTTCCGTCGGGTCTTCTGTATCCTTTGAATTTCATCTGAATTCCTCCAATCATTCTATCACTTTATCGGTTTATCTCGTTTTATTGCGGTTCATCACTTTATCATTTCATCATACTGTCAAGATTCCATGTGTGGATATGCTCGCCCTGCTTTATATCCGTAAGGGCATATCCTATTTTGCATCCGTACTTTGTGATAACTTCGCCTTTTTTGATGTCTCTTAATGCCGCTTTGTGATAGATGGGAATATCCGTTGAGGCAGTGAGTTTCTTTTCCTCGCCGTTAATATTGTAGATTATTTCTTCACCGGCCTTAATGGGCGCAATAACTGTAACTACGGTGTCGCTTTCTTTGATTACAAGACTGTTATACATATTCTTCCTCCTTATTTATATTAATCGTGCTAAACTTATCCATATATCATTACTGTCCTTTATGGCTTTTTCCACCATGGACATATCTCGTTTTTCTATGGGCTCCATAAGCATTTCATGGCACTTTACCGAAAGCTCCGGCACCTTATCCTGGCTTTCATAGGTTTTCAGCAGATAGGGGCTGAAATAGTTCATGGCAAAGGCATATACCCTTTCCATAAAGCCGTTGTGGGTTGCCTTTCCCAGAAGATGATGGAATGTCAGGTCAGTTTCAAGCTTAAGGCTTTCAAGGGTCTGGCCGTCGCCGGAAACGCTTTTGAAGTTTTCTAGATTTTCCCTGAGATTTTTAATGTCTTCGTCATCGGCATTCTGTACAGCCATATAAAGTACTTCCCTTTCCACAGCCGTCCTGAAATCCATTATTTCCTTTTTGGTGGGGCTCATAAGCAGAAAACTGAAAAGCACCGGGTCCATACTGGACAGACTGTCCGGCTGGCTTATGAATGTGCCGTTTCCCCTCTGGATATCAATGACTCCCAGGGCCGAAAGTATTTTCATGGCTTCCCTTACGGAGCCGCGGCTTACGGAAAGCATTTCGGAAAGTTCCGTCTCGTTAGGTATCCTGTCACCGGGACGGAGCTCCTTTTTTTCCAGCTGCTCCTTGAATGTCTTTATAACAAAATCCACGGCGGATTCTTTTTTCTTTCCTCTAACATTTTCCAAAGGCATTATTTAAGCCTCCTTTATGCCGAAAGCCTTTCTCAATGCGCCGTACATAAGTTCATAGGCCATTTTTGCATATCTTGATTCAGGCACGGCTATTTCAAAACTATGATAGCAGCCGGGGAAAATATGGTATTCCACGGGAACTCCTGCCCTTATAAGTCTGTTCCAGTACTCTATATTTTCATCAAGAAGGGGGTCAACGGTTCCTATGAATGAAAATACGGGAGGAAGTCCGCTCAAATCCTCGGCCAGGGTCGGTGACATATAGCAGTCGGGCTCCTGGTCTCCAAGGTATGCTGCCCAGCCAATTTTGCTGTAGTCGTAGCACCATACCTTTCGGCTTGTAACGGCCTTCTGGGATATGGTATCGGCCTTATGGTCAAGCATTGCATATAAGGGTATCTGTAAAACGGGTTTAGGTCCTTTTCTGTCCCTTGTCATAAGGGCCAGGGCTGCCGTAAGGCCGCCGCCTGCGGAAAGTCCAGTAATTGCTATCCTTGATGTATCCCCACCGATTGATGTGCCGTTTTTATCAAGCCATACGAGGGCCGCATAGGCATCTTCGATGGCTGCGGGAGCCTTATATTCGGGAGCCAGTCTGTATTCCACCGAAACTACCATCATTCCCACGTTTTTAACCATCCTCAGGCACATATCGTTCTGTCTTAAAACACTTCCGAACACGTATCCGCCGCCATGGAAGAACATTCCGCAGGGGAGCAGGTCGGCACCTCTGTCAGCGGGCTCATATATTCTGAGTTTAATATCGGGAGCACCCTCGGGACCGGGTATCATTTTTTCATAAACATTTACGGCAGGGTCGTCCTTAAGATTTTTCTTTTCCTGTTCATAGCAGGATACTTTAAATTCAGCCAGATGGTCCAGGTCAAAGCCTGCCGATGCATCATAGTTTGCCAAAAGCTCCTCATCAATAAGAGAACGCATTAATTTTTCTTCCAATTTAAGCACCTCCGTGTTCTTTTTTATAAACATCATACGTTTGATGTCTTAATTGTAAGCCATATGACTGAATTTTGTCACTATCAATTCTATACAAACTTTGCATTGAAAAATATGCATACTAAACAAAGCCAGGGGAGAGAGGGAAAAAGCGCAGAAGGAGAGCGGAGTGGCGGAGGAATGTGGGCGGCAGACGGCAGAAGGGGAGGGAAAACAGGGTGAATAAAAGCAAGGGGCAGAAGACAGCTCAAGGGGATAAAATAAGCAAAATTAAGGACAGCGGAGAGCAGAAAAAGCAAAGAGGGCAGTGCCGCGAACAAAAACATAAAGGATATAAGGTAAATAAAAGCAAGAGGCGGGAGGCATCCCAAGGGGATAAAATAAGTAAAATTAAGGACAGCGGAGAATAAAAGTAATGGGGCGGGAGACGGCCAAAAAGGACGTCCTGCGGTCAAAGGGCAGCGGATAAAAACTGCTGACAGTATAAAAGCTGTAAAGGAGAACAATGGGGAGGGCTGTAAACGCCCTTATGGGAAAATCAAGGGCAGAAAATAATAGCGGACAAAATTATCAAACAAAATCTCCAAGAGACGGCGGGAATAAAATCCGTTAAACGGAAATAAAGTAAACTATTCCGAAAGCGCCCTTTCCTACATGGGCTCCAATGGTGGGGCCGACGTTAGTGAAAACGGCATTATCAAGGTTATATCCTTTTTCCTTTAATTTGTCCGCAAACTCGTCGCAGTTGCCCTTGTCGTAGGAATAGAGCATATATAAAGGAAAACTGCTGTCAACACCGGTTTTATCAAGATGTTTTACAAGTTTGTTCATGGTGCTTTTGCGTCCCATGCACTTTTCCGCAAGACCTACTGTTCCTTCGGGAGTAAGTTTGATTATGGGCTTGATGTTTGCTAAAGTACCGATGCCTGCGGCTGTTTTGGAAAGCCTTCCGCCCTTGCAGAGATATTCTAAAGTATCAAGGCCGGCCACAAGACGTAATCTGGTCTTGAGTTTTTCCAGCTCGGCAACTATTTCCTTGGCAGTATATCCCTTGTCTCTGAGGGATGCGGCATGGAAAATAAGAGCCTTTTCTCCTCCTGTGGCGTTAAGGCTGTCGATTATGTATATGGAATCGTATTCAGCCATCTGTCTGGCTATGTTTGCGCTCTGGAAAGTTCCGCTAAGGCTTCCTGAAATAAGTATGACGATTACCTCATCGCCCGCTTCCTTAGCACTTTCAAATTCCTTTAAAAATGTGTCGGGTGAGGGCTGTGAAGTTTTGGGAAATTCCTCTTCGGTCTCAAGCAGTTCGTAAAATCTGTCCTTTTCCAGATTTACACCGTCAAGATAGGTGGTTTCTCCGAAACTTACACTAAGGGGCACACTTGTCACAGAGTATTTCTCAAGCTCCGCCTTTTCCATATCAGCGGCGGAATCCGTGATTATCCTTATCATTTTTTTCTCCTCTCAAAATAACAGTTACATAAGGTTTTTTAATTCCTTGGTAATCATATTAACTGATGCCGTAGCCTCTCTGGCAGCATCTATTCCTATTGATTCCACAAGACTGTCTATGGTAGTCATTATGTCGTCATGTTCGATGTTATATCTGTTAACGCCTTCTTCAGTAAGCTCAATGTATACAAATCGTTTGTCTTTTTCTGAGCGCACACGCTCTATAAGACCTTTATTCTCCATGGAATTGAGGATTTTATTCATCTGGCTTTTAAAAAGGCCTGTTTTTTCGCACAGTTCTGTGGCGGTAAATCTGTTTTTGGGGTCGTCGTCCATACGGTATTTGAGCAGACTGCATACGGACATCTCATTGAATGTCATTGTGGAAACTACACGCCTGTTCCATACTGTGGACGAAAGATTAAGCCATGCCCTCAGCATTTGTTCGCCTGTAAGTCTTTTTTCGTCCATGGTTTTCTCCTTAAAAGTTAATTAATTGAACGGTTAACGAAGTTAATTATATTGAGAGGGTCTGTATTTGTCAACATATTTTGGCTCATATAAAAAGCGCAGTGTATCATACGAGCCCAAACCTGTCATAACCGGAGCAGAGAAACTGCCAGTCCGCCTTATATGTATTGAAATATATACAAGACGGTATAAATAAGAGACTGCCCCGGCGGGAAAAAAGTTTCATAAATTAAATATTTTTACATCTGAGAGGAAAAAATTTATTTTACCGCGGGCAGGCAGGCTGTCCGCGGTGTTAAAAATTTGTATCAGTCGTCTATTTTTGCTATATCCTTGGCGAGCTGCTTTTTGGCTTCCATATCGCTCTGTCTGGATATCATTATTCTCTGGGCCTGGGGAGAACCTGCGCCGTGCATGGACTCGGTCAGGTATCCTACGGCCGCCGAACCAAGGGTCATATTTTCTATAAGACGCATTATTTTGAGTCTGTATTCCGTGGGTACGTCTGCCACACCTCTGAAATACTTGTCTATATAGGGCCCTATCTTTTCGTCTTTAAGGTCCTTTTCGGAAGGAGCCGTTACCATAAGGCCGCCGGCTATATCCTGGGCAAGTCTGGATATTTCATAGGGGAAGCGGGTAACATTCTGCTTGCACACATTGGCTAAAAGCAGGTCTATCATATATCCGCCGGAAGCCGTTTTGCAGCCCTCGGCCGAGCAGGCTATACCGCAGGAATAAATGGACTCGTTAAGATGTACCATTTCTATGAGTTTGTCCTTTACATGGGAAGCCTTGTCCGCTCCGTTGTACTGGGCAGCCAGGGCAGATGCTCCTATGAGCACGTCGCCGACGCCGACTTTACATCCGCCGTAGCTCTGTCTGTGGAATCCGGCAAAACGCTCAACAAGCATTCCCGCAAAATCGGTCTCGCCGTTTAAGAATATTCTTTCGTTGGGTACAAATACGTTATCGAATACCACAAGGGCCTCCACGCCGCCGTAGGTGCTGTTGCCCACATCCATCTGGGAGCCTTCCAGTTTTCTTGTGTCGCAGGACTGGCGTCCGATTATCATAATTATTCCTTCCGTATCGGTGGG
>CABPCX010000001.1 GCA_902406135.1 uncultured Eubacteriales bacterium | reverse complement strand
CCTTTTTGGCAAAAGCTTTAACGTCGGCAATAATAGCCTCATGGTCCGGTGTAAGTTTAAAATTCATAAATATCCCTCCTGTTATTTTTACTCTTTATCACTTTAATTTAATCATATATGTATTGATTATCAATGTCAACGGATTATGATTTTTAAGGCTTTTTCAGCAATCTAAAATTTTTTTTGATATTCTAAAAAATCTATTGATTTTATGGTTCAATATGTTATTATAATTATAAGAACCAGAGAGGAATGATGGCCCATGGATAAAAAAATATTAGATTTTTTAACTCGTCTGAGCCACGGATTGGCTGCTCAGTTTGGGGAAAACTGCGAAATAGTTATACACGATATAAAACCGGGAGATGAAATGATAAGTTCCATTTCTTCCATAGAAAACGGCCATGTTACAGGCAGAAAAGTCGGTGACGGACCTACTCAGGCTGTAATAGACGCCGTTATGGGAGACGGTTCGGCGGAAGACCATTTCTCATACTTTACCAAAACGGCAGACGGCAAAATCCTTCGTTCCTCGACCATATATATTAAAAACGACGAAGGCAAGATAGACGGAGTGTTCTCAATAAATTTTGATGTGACTTATCTGGCCATGGCTGAAAATGCCCTAAGGTCATTTACGGGAAGTGTTGATTCCAAAAAAGACGCACCTAAAATCACTTCAAATGTAGAAACACTTCTTGACGAGCTTATCGAGCAGTCCGTCAAACTTATAGGAAAACCCGTCGCCCTTATGACAAAGGACGATAAGATAAAGGCAATACACTTTCTCAATGAGTCCGGTGCTTTTTTAATAACCAGGTCCGGAGATAAGGTTGCCGCTTATTTTAATATATCAAAGTTCACACTATACAACTATATTGACATGGGTAAAAAAATGACTGGAGGAATTTAAAATGGATTTTGAAAAAATCAAGGAAGCATCTAAGGGTTATCTTCCCCAAATGACAAAGTTTTTAAGAGATCTTATTGCAATCCCCGGCGAAAGCTGCGGTGAAGAACTTGTTATCAAAAGAATCGAACAGGAAATGAACGCTGTAGGATTCGACAAAGTTGTTATTGATCCCATGGGAAATATTCTGGGATATATGGGCAAAGGCGAAAAAATAATCGCTTTTGACGCTCATATCGACACTGTTGGTATAGGAGAAATCGTAAACTGGACATTTGACCCCTATGAAGGCTATGAAACAGAAGAAGAAATCGGCGGACGCGGAGCTTCTGACCAGCTTGGCGGAATCGTAAGCTCAGTTTACGGAGCAAAAATTATGAAGGACTTCGGTCTTATACCTGACGATGTTACGGTTCTTGTAACAGGAACAGTTCAGGAAGAAGACTGTGACGGACTCTGCTGGCAGTACATAATAAACGAAGACAAGGTAAAACCCGAATTCGTAGTAATTACAGAGCCCACAGACAACAAGATATACAGAGGACACAGAGGACGTATGGAAATCCGTGTTCAGGTACAGGGTGTAAGCTGCCATGGTTCAGCACCCGAAAGAGGCGACAACGCTATCTACAAGATGGCTGATATCATCGGAGAAGTTAAAGCTCTCAATGATAAGCTTCACTATGATGAATTCTTAGGAAAAGGAACACTTACCATTTCCGAAATATTCTTCAACTCACCCTCACGCTGTGCCGTTGCTGATATGTGCGCAATATCCATCGACAGAAGACTTACAAACGGAGAAACATATATTTCAGCCCTTGATGAGATAAAGGCTCTCCCTTCTGTTCAGAAATACAATGCTGAAGTTACAATGTATGACTATGCAAGACCCAGCTGGAAAGGTCTTTCATACCCTACAGAATCATACTTCCCTACATGGGTAATTCCTGAGGACCACCCTGCATGCAAAGCTCTTGTTGAGTCACATACAAATATTCTCGGAACACCCGTTGTAGATAAATGGACATTCTCAACAAACGGAGTATCCATTATGGGACGTTACGGAATCCCCTGCATCGGATTCGGACCCGGAAAAGAAAAAGAGGCTCACGCTCCCAACGAAAAGACTTGGAAGCAGGATCTTATTAACTGCGCTGCTGTTTACGCAGCTGTTCCTATGATGTACAAAGGCTGATATTCGGAGGATTAAAAATGAGTGAATTTGAAAAATTAGTAGAAAAACTTGAAAAGCTTGATTATAAAAATATGTATATGAATGACTTTTTCCTTACTTGGGAAAAGACAGACGATGAAATCGCAGCAGTTTTTGCTGTAGCTGACGCTTTAAGAGAACTCAGAAAGCAGAATAAATCAACAAAGATTTTTGACAGCGGTCTTGGTATCTCCATATTCCGTGACAATTCAACAAGAACACGTTTCTCATACGCTTCAGCCTGCAATCTTCTCGGTCTTGAAGTACAGGACCTTGATGAGGGCAAATCACAGATAGCCCATGGCGAAACTTTAAGAGAGACTGCAAATATGGTTTCATTTATGGCTGACACAGTTGGTATCAGAGATGATATGTATATCGGAAAAGGAAACAAATATATGCATGACTTTTCCGACGCTGTAAAGGAAGGATATGAGACAGGAGTGCTTGAACAGCGCCCTACTCTCGTTAACCTCCAGTGTGACATCGACCACCCCACTCAGGTAATGGCTGATACACTTCACCTTATCCATGAGTTTGGCGGCGTAGAAAATCTTAAGGGCAAAAAAGTAGCTATGACTTGGGCATATTCACCTTCTTACGGAAAACCTCTTTCAGTTCCTCAGGGTGTTATCGGACTTATGACAAGATTCGGTATGGATGTTGTTCTTGCTCATCCTGAAGGATATGAAGTAATGGAAGACGTTCAGAAAGTAGCTGAAGAAAATGCTAAAAAATCAGGCGGAAGCTTTAAAGTAACAAACAGCATGGAAGAGGCATTCAAAGATGCTGACATAGTTTATCCTAAGAGCTGGGCACCTTTTAAGGCTATGGAAGAAAGAACAGACCTCTATGCAAAGGGAGATATGGAAGGAATCAATGCTCTTGAGCAGAGACTCCTTGCTCAGAACGCTGAACATAAAGACTGGGAATGCACAGAAGAAATGATGAAGCTTACAAAAGACGGAAAAGCTCTCTATCTTCACTGTCTCCCCGCTGATATAACAGGCGTAAGCTGTGAAGCCGGTGAAGTAGCCGACACAGTATTTGACAGATACAGAGTTCCCCTTTATAAAGAAGCAAGCTTCAAACCCTATATAATCGCAGCTATGATTTTCCTTGCAAAAGTTGAAAATCCTGTAGAAATGCTCAAAAAGCTCAATGCTGCACCTGAACGCATAAAAAAGTAAATCGTATCATATAAAATTAATAGCGGAGTGCCCATTTAAGGCACTCCGTTGTCATTAAAAGAGGTGAAAATATGAAAAAAATCGTTATAGCCCTTGGAGGAAACGCCCTGGGCGATACTCTTCCCGAACAGATGATAAACGTAAAGAAAACGGTAAAAGTAATAGCCGACCTTATTGAAGACGGAAATACGGTTATCATCTCCCACGGCAACGGTCCGCAGGTAGGTATGATAAATATAGCAATGGGTGAGCTTCATAAGGCACAGCCTGACCTTCCCGTTATACCCATGTCTGTATGTGACGCTATGAGCCAGGGATATATCGGATATGATATCCAAAACGCCCTCCGTGAAGAACTTTTGGACAGAGGTATAAAAAAAGGAGTATGTACGCTTATAACTCAGGTCGTAGTCGATAGAAGTGACCCTGCATTTAAATCACCTTCAAAACCCATAGGACGTTTTATGACAAAGGAAGAAGCGGATGAACTTATAAAATTAGGCTACACGGTTACTGAGGATGCAGGAAGAGGCTACAGACGAACTATCCCCTCTCCTAAGCCTAAGGAAATCGTTGAAATTGATGTAATAAAATCCCTTGTGGAAGCCGGAAATATAGTTATAGCGGCAGGCGGCGGCGGAATACCCGTAGCCCATGAAGAAGGAAACCATCTTAGAGGTGTAGGTGCCGTTATAGATAAAGATTTTGCCAGCTGTCTTATGGCTAAGGAACTTGACGCAGACTGTCTTGTAATACTTACCGCAGTTGAAAATGTGGCTGTAAACTTTAATAAGCCCAATCAGAAAGAGCTTCACGCTGTTACGGTTGACGAAATGAAAAAATATGTTACAGAGGGTCACTTTGCGGCAGGCTCAATGCTTCCTAAGGTTGAAGCAGCCATTGACTTTGCCGAAAGCAAAAAAGGCCGTACAGCCATAATTACCCATCTTAATACAGCCAGGGACGGAATAAACGGAAAAACCGGAACAAGGGTATCTATGTGAGCAAATCAAAAACCGGCACGGTCTGTGAATTGCTCTGCCGCTGAAATGTGTATCAAATAGACCGACGGCACGTATAAGCGGCTCCAAAGTTATTGTAAGCCATATAGTTTATTGCTAAATACTGCTCCGTGCAATCGAGTCTGTGTTTAAAGACGCATTCTCGGACACGGAGCTTTTTTACTGCCTTAGCTGGCTCCAACATTCCCCCAAAAGCTGTCGTCGATTTAAATAACAAAAACGATTTTTATACAAAATAAAGGTCTGAGACAATACTCAGACCTTCGTTTTTATTATAAGAACATTCCGCTCTCTTTTATAGCTTTTGCAGCTTCTTTTATTTCTTCGGTTGTATGTGTAAGGGCAATTCTTATATATCCTTCGCCCTCTTCGCCAAAGGCAGAACCGGGTGTAACTATAACTCCTGTTTTCTCCATAAGTTCTACAACAAAGTCGTTTGAACTCTTATATTTCTCAGGTATTCTTGTCCACATAAACATACTTCCTGTGCTGAGTTTAACAGGGAGGCCTGCTTTTCCAAACTCCTCACTGAGTACTTCACGGCGGATTCTGTATTCTTCCCTGTTCTTCTCAATATTGTCCATGGGGCTGTTGAGCGCAGCAATGGCAGCATACTGAATAGGAAGGAAAATACCATAGTCTATCTGTGAACGAAGTTTTTTGAATTCGGATATGATTTTGCTGTTACCAAGGCAGAAAGAAATTCTCGCTCCTGTAAGGTTATATGCTTTGGAAAGGGAGTTGAACTCAACGCCGACTTCTTTAGCTCCTTCAAAGCAGAGGAATGATGTTCCTTCAAAGCCCTCAAAAGTTATTTCCGAATAAGCGTTATCGTGGATAACAATTACATTATATTTCTTAGCCCAGGCAATAAGTTTGGGATAGAATTCAGGTCTTACTGATGCTGAAACAGGGTTTGCGGGATATGAAACAACTATAGCCTTTGCTTTATAAGCAAGTTCCTCAGGTATACTGTCAAGGTCCAGCTCATAATTGTTTTCTTCTTTAAGTTTATAGTACTCTATCTTAGCACCTGAAAGGAAAGGTCCTATCTCAAATATAGGATAGCAGGGTGTGGGAACAAGGCATATATCTCCAGGATTAAATAAAACCAGCCCAATATGCGCAAGTCCTTCCTGAGAACCGCTGACGGACATTATTTCGTCTTCTTCAAGGTCAACATTATAGCGGCGTTTATACCATCCCTGTACGGCTTCCTTAAGCTCAGGCAGGTCAGCGATAGCATATTTGAATTTATCAGGATCCTTTGCAGCCTCCATAAGTGCTTTCATGGATGATTCCTCAGGCTTAAAATCAGGTGTGCCCACTGAAAAATCATATACCTTTTTACCCTCACTGATAAGTTTTCTCTTTTTCTCATTTAAGACAGTGAAAATACCGTCCTTAAAATGCCCCATTCTATCAGCAAAATTTATATCCATTGAAAATTACCTCCCTTTTTTATACTTCATTTAATAGACATTTTACCACAAAAATTCATAAAAAAACATAAATTTTTTGAAAAAAGGGATATTCAACAAATAAAATTTATAATATTTGTTATGCTGAAAATTTACATTTCACCGCTAAGGGTTATTACAACCAGTTCCGGCGGATTATTTACTCGAAGCGGTATGATACTGTTTCCAAGTCCCCTGCTTACTATCATCTCAGTACTGCCGCTTTTATAGGAACCTGCTGTATATTCAGGAAAAAGTCCCTGATTAGGCGCCACTATTCCACCTATAAACGGTATGCGTACCTGTCCTCCATGGGCGTGTCCGCATAAAACAAGCTCCGCTCCGCTTTCGCAGTATGTTTCAAATAACTCAGGCCTGTGGGACAAAAGCACGTCATAACCGTCCGTTTTTAATTCTGAAACCGTATCAAAAATATCCTTTGCCGACATTCCGAATGACGGGTCGTCAACTCCTATAATGTTTATAAAAGAGCCGTCTTTTTCTATCTTTACGCTTTCATTTTTAAGCACGGTAACCCCGTTTTCTATGAGCTTTGATTCCAGCTCGTTATATTCCCTTACCCTGCTCTCGTGATTTCCCGTAACATAGTAGACGGGTATCTTATTTCCAAGCCCCGTTATGAGCTCTACAGCCTTATCAACGTCTGTCCTTCTGGAATCTATCATATCCCCTGTGATTACTATGATATCAGCATCCTGGGCTTCAATTTTATCTATCAGGTATTTCTGGCCGTCTCCAAACTCCGCATTATGCAGGTCTGATATATGCACTATTTTAAAGCCGTTAAATTCATTCGGTATATTCTCGGACGTAACGGTTATATTAGTTACCCCTATTTTGGTATTTCCCCAATAAAGATATATGACCGCTATAACAGCGATTACAAAAATAAATATTATTTTTATAGCTTTTCTGTTTTTCAAATTCTCCCCTCCTGTCTGCTAAAAGTATAGCTGACAGGGAGGAAATTAACCATTAAATTTTAAGTAAGATTTATTTAATTTTCCAGTTCCTTTATCCAGTAACCTTCACTGCCCTTCTCATTAACAGACAGAAAATCATAATATCCGTTGTTTTCGGCATCTTTTCTCTGGTTTTCACTGCCGGGAATGCCTATGTAATATTTACCGTTGTTTTTTCCTGCAATAACGTGGTTTCCTTTTCTTGCGCCGTTTTTAACAAAAAGTTTCCTAAGTTCAACTATGGCCGAAGGTATAAAATACATTTCTCTGTAGTCTGCTTTGACCCATAATGTTCCTCCTCCCACATTCAGCTTTTCATTTTTTTCAAACAGCATTTCTTTTTCGTTAGCAGGCTGCATAGGTTCTTGGGCTTTTTCTTTTATATCATCAACGGATTTCCTTTTTTCCGTTTTTTTCAGAGTTTTATCGGATTTATCACCGTTGTTTTCACCCAGTATAACGGATTTATCCAAAATACCCATTTCATCCAGCATATCAAGCTCACGTCTAAACTTTTCGGCAATGATTCTGAACGTATCATGGGGAGAGGCCATCTGCTCTACAGCGGCTTCAGCTGCCTGAAGTTCCGTATTATCTATATCATCCGTATTATCACTTTTATATGTTTCATCCTCTTTCTCTGAGGTTTCTTCCATAGTTTCCGCTTCGTCCCCTATAGTCTCGTCATATACGGTGCCACTGTTTTCGGATATATTTTCTTTGATATTTTCTTTGATATTTTCTTTAATATCTTCATTCAGCTGTATATAGCTTTCAGCCTTCTTTTCTTCCTGCATATCAACCGCGTTTTTTTCAAATTCAAGTATCTTGCTTTCAATCTTCTCGGCTGTCTTTTCATCTGACTTTTCCTCATTTATTATAACAGGACCCTCTGTCCCAAATATCTCAAGATTTTTTAACCAGCTGACTTTATGAGAAACGAATCCTTCCAGCACCGCCCTCGTGGGACTTTCGGAATCATTCCATACAGCGGCAGTATTTATATCTTCAACACATACTCCGCTTCCGAATATATCATCCGGGTCAAATGACGTTTCCAAGACCGCGTTTGTTCCTTTTCTTTCAAGCTTTCCCGCAGGTATCGCAAGCGAACCTTTTATACCGGCTGAAATAAGATATACTGTTCTCTCCTTCTCCTTAAGACGCCCCATTCCTCCTACATAGGCATAAAGCTTTGCCCTGCCGTTGATTATCTCGATATCACAGCTTCCGTTGATGTTTTCGCTTAATCCTTCATTGATTCCGTTAAGTAAAATAAAAATTCTGTTGTATTTCCTTTTGAGCATACTTATCCCTCCTTACTGGAATATATGCTGTAAATGGATTTTTATAACAATAAAAAAGCGGCCTTTTTCAAGGCCGCCACAATAAATATATTATTTATAATACTCAACTGCTGATTTGAACATTCCGATGTCATAGTTTCCGGGTACATTTTTGTAAAGTCCTTCATTCCATCTTTCCGAATGTCCCATCTTTCCTATTACCCTGCCGTCAGGTGATGTAATACCCTCAATGGCGAATGCTGAGTTATTAGGATTATATCTGATATCATCAGTAGGATTGCCGTTAAGGTCAACATACTGTGTAGCTATCTGACCGTTTCTGGCAAGATTAAGTATAACCTCATCGGAAGCAAGGAATCTTCCTTCTCCGTGGGAAATAGGCACATTATAAACCTCATCAACCTTCGTATTCATAAGCCAGGGAGACTTATTTGACGCAATTCTTGTTCTTACTATTTTTGACTGATGTCTGCCTATTGTGTTGAATGTAAGTGTAGGACAGTTTTCATCAGTATCTATAATTTTTCCGTAAGGTACAAGTCCAAGCTTTATAAGTGCCTGGAAACCGTTGCATATACCGCACATAAGTCCGTCTCTTTCCTCAAGGAGTTTTGTAACTTCTTCCTTAACGGCACCGTTTCTGAAAAATGCGGTTATGAACTTGCCTGAGCCGTCAGGCTCGTCTCCGCCTGAAAATCCGCCCGGTATAAATATAATCTGTGACTGTTTTACCTTATCGGCAAACTTCTTCACGGATTCTGTTACACCCTGAGGAGTAAGGTTGTTTATTACAAATATTTCTGCTTCCGCTCCCGCTCTTTCAACCGCTTTTGCCGAATCATATTCGCAGTTGGTTCCGGGGAAAACAGGTATCAATACTCTGGGTTTTGCTGTCTTGATAACAGGCATAGGATATGAAGATGCCTTGTAATCAAATTTAGGTATCTGTTTATTTTCGGAAGGTATATTGCATGAATAAACGCTTTCAAGTTTTTCCTCATAATCATTGATAAGATTTTTAAGGAGCACTGTATCACATTTATAGTCAATTACTTCATCAGCTGTTGTATAACCGAGCGTTATTCCTATATTTGTGTCGTCTTTCAGCTCAAGAACAAATCCGCCATAGTTATATTCGAAAATAAGACTCTTAGGAATAATGCTTTCAAATCTGAATCCTATCATATTTCCCATGGCCATCTTAAGTATAGCTTCTGCCACACCGCCAAAGCCAAGAGTATAAGCTGAATTAACTTTTCCTTCGGCAACAAGTCTGCTTACTTCGCCGTATACTTCTTTAAGAGACTCTGTTACAGGAAGTCCGTTTTCATCTGTTTTAGGCTTAAGGAGAACTACCTTTCTTCCCGCTTCCTTAAACTCATTTGAAACTATATATTTAATATCGCTTGTTGTAACCGCAAAAGAAATAAGTGTGGGCGGAACATGGATATGTTCAAAAGTTCCGCTCATGGAGTCTTTTCCTCCGATAGCGGCTATACCGAGCTCTTTCTGGGCTTTATATGCACCAAGCAGAGACGCGAAGGGTTTGCCCCATTTTTCAGGGTCGTCTCCAAGTCTTTCAAAATATTCCTGGAAGCTTAAATATACATCTTTAAATTCAGCGCCGCAGGCAATGAGCTTTGATACTGACTCAACTACTGCAAGATAAGCTCCATGATAGGGGCTTCTTTCTGAAATATAAGGATTGAATCCCCAGCTCATAAGTGAGCATGTAGTTGTTTCTCCGTTAAGTACGGGCACCTTCTGTACCATAGCCTGAACAGGAGTCATCTGATACTTTCCGCCAAAGGGCATAAGCACTCCGCCGGCACCGATTGTTGAGTCAAATCTCTCTGAAAGACCTCTCTTTGAGCATACATTAAGGTTCTTTGCAAGGACTGTATATATTTCAGGGAATGCTCCGGATGTATCCTTTTCCCATTCTACAGGGGCTGTGTTCTTAACTGTAGTATGCTTTTCAGCTCCGTTTGTATCAAGGAATTCTCTGGAAATATTTACGATGTCTTTTCCATTCCATTTGATTATAAGTCTGGGATTTTCCTTTACCTCAGCAACGACTGAAGCCTCAAGGTTTTCTGCCTCAGCAAGTGAAAGGAATTTTTCAACGTCCTCTTTTGCCACAACAACAGCCATTCTTTCCTGAGATTCGCTTATGGCAAGCTCTGTGCCGTCAAGACCTTCATATTTTTTAAGTACCGCATTAAGGTTTATTTCAAGACCGTCTGCAAGCTCTCCGATGGCAACGGATACACCGCCGGCACCAAAGTCATTGCATCTCTTTATCATCTGTGCAGCTTCGGGATTTCTGAAAAGTCTCTGGAGTTTTCTTTCCTCGGGCGCATTTCCCTTCTGTACTTCAGCTCCGCAGCTTTCAAGAGATTTAACGTCATGGGCCTTTGATGAGCCTGTAGCTCCGCCACATCCGTCACGTCCGGTTCTTCCGCCTAAAAGTATAACTATATCACTGTCTATGGGTCTTTCTCTGCGCACATTTTCAATGGGAGCCGCTGCTATTACAGCTCCTACTTCCATTCTTTTTGCGATATATCCGGGGTGATATATCTCATCTACGATTCCTGTCGCAAGACCTATCTGGTTCCCGTATGAAGAATATCCTGCCGCAGCCGTTGTAACTATCTTACGCTGAGGAAGTTTTCCTTCTATAGTCTCATTTACGGGTTTGAGAGGGTCTCCCGCACCTGTAAGTCTCATAGCGCCGTAAACATATGAACGTCCTGAAAGAGGGTCTCTTATGGCACCGCCGATACATGTGGCAGCGCCTCCGAAGGGCTCGATTTCAGTAGGATGGTTATGGGTTTCATTCTTGAACATAAGAAGCCATTTTTCTGTCTTTCCGTCAACTTCAACGTCCATCTTTATGGAGCAGGCATTTATCTCCTCAGATTTATCAAGTTTATCAAGTTTTCCTTCTTTTCCAAGGACTTTTACCGCTACTGTAGCTATGTCCATAAGACATACGGGCTTTTTATCGCCGATAGCTTCTCTGTCAGCCATATATTCATCATAGGCAGCCTTAACAAGTTTGTCTTCAAACTCAACACTGTCAATTGTTGTAAGGAAAGTAGTATGTCTGCAGTGGTCTGACCAGTATGTATCAATAACCTTTATTTCTGTTATTGTGGGATTTCTCTTTTCTCCCTTGAAATAATCCTGAACAAAGGCAATATCTCCAAAGTCCATGGCAAGGCCGTTATCAGCTATAAACTTTTTAAGTCCTTCCTCATCAAGGTCATTAAAGCCTTCAAGTACAGCAACTTCTGTAGGTATATCATAGTTTACAACAAGAGTTTCAGGCTTTTCTATGGATGCCTCCCTCGCCTCTACCGGGTTTATTACATATTTTTTGATCTTTGCAACGTCAGCTTCGCTTAAGTTTCCGTAAAGAGCATAAATTTTCATAGTCTTTACAAGGGGTTTTTCCTGCTGTGATATGAGCTGGATACACTGAGCCGCAGAATCCGCCCTCTGGTCAAACTGTCCGGGAAGATATTCAACGGCGAAAACTACCGCATTTCCGAAATCCATACTGTCATATATATCATCAAGCTGGGGTTCTGAAAAAACAGTCTTTTTGCAGTAGTCAAAAAGTTCGGCGTCAATGTTTTCAGCATCATAGCAGTTTACAACTCTGACGTCTTCTATTCCTTCGATACCGAGGAAAGCTTTTATATCACCTAAAAGAGATTTTGCCTCATTGGCAAGCCCCTTTTTCTTTTCAACATAAATTCTGTAAACCATAGTGGATCCTCACTTTCTCATAAGTGCTCGTCTGCCTATGTCTTTTCTGCAGAAACCGTTGTCAAACTTCACTCTGCCTGTAAGGTCATATGCCCTGTCGATGGCATCTTTAAGAGTATCACCTGTCGCAGTAACTCCAAGCACACGGCCTCCGGCTGAAAGAAGTTTATCTCCGTCTTTTTTAGCTCCTGCAACGTAGATAACTTCTCCTTCCTTAGTTTCGGGAAGTACTATTTCATATCCGCTTTCATATTTAACGGGATATCCCTTTGATGCAAGGATAACACAGCAGGCATTTTTATCGCTGAATTTTACTTCAGTATCGGCAAGGGTTCCGTTTGTTACAGCCTGCATTACTGTAAGAAGGTCACTCTCTAAAAGAGGGAGAACTACCTGTGTTTCAGGGTCTCCGAAACGGCAGTTATATTCAATTACCTTAGGACCGTCTTCCGTTATCATAAGTCCGAAATAAAGACAGCCTTTAAAGGTTCTTCCTTCTTCATTCATAGCCTTGATAGTGGGAATAAAAATTTTCTCCATACACTCATCAGCTATTTCCTTTGTATAATAAGGATTTGGAGCAACCGTTCCCATTCCGCCCGTATTAAGGCCTTCATCGTTATCAAGGGCGCGCTTATGGTCCATGGATGATATCATGGGAACTACAACGTTTCCGTCAGTAAATGAAAGTACGGATACTTCGGGACCTGTAAGGAATTCCTCAATTACGATTTTTGTACCGCTCTTTCCGAATACCATATCTTCCATCATTGAATGAACGGCTGCAAATGCTTCTTCCTTATTCTGAGCGATTATTACGCCCTTTCCAAGGGCAAGGCCGTCGGCCTTAACAACTGTGGGATATTTGCATCCTTCAAGATATTTTACAGCGTCTTCGGCATTATCAAATACTTCATAGGCAGCTGTAGGTATACCGTATTTTTTCATAAGATTTTTTGAAAAAATCTTACTTCCTTCTATGATTGCAGCCTTAGCCTCGGGTCCGAAACAGGGAATTCCTGCCGCCTGAAGGCTATCTACAGCCCCAAGCACAAGGGGGTCGTCGGGAGCCACAATGGCATAGTCTATTTTATTTTCCTTTGCAAATTCCGTAATTTTATCTATATCTTTTGCTCCGATATCAACGCAGACAGCGTCAGCTGCTATTCCGCCGTTTCCGGGAAGCGCATATATCTCACTTACATTTTTGTTTTCTTTTATTTTCTTGATTATGGCGTGTTCTCTTCCGCCGCCGCCTACAACCATTACTTTCATATATACATACCCTCCGTCATATCAGTGATGGAACAGTCTCATTCCCGTAAATGCCATAGCGATACCGTATTTGTCACAGCAGTCGATAACTATATCATCACGCACTGAACCGCCCGGCTCTGCAATATAGTCTGTACCGCTCTTTCTTGCTCTTTCGATATTGTCATCAAAGGGGAAGAAAGCGTCGCTGGCAAGGGCTACACCCCTGATTTTTCCAAGGTATTCTTTCTTTTCTTCCTTTGTAAGGGGTTCGGGTTTATATTCAAAATATTTTTCCCAGTTTTCAAGAAGTTCGTCTCTGTCGTCTTCCGAGATATACTGGTCAATTACATTGTCCCTGTCAGGTCTTCCTATTGTTGATTTAAAAGGAAGTCCAAGAACTTTATCATGCTGTCTTAAATTCCATATATCTGCCTTATTGCCCGCAAGTCTTGTACAGTGGATTCTGGACTGCTGTCCGGCACCGACACCTATTGCCTGTCCGTCAACGGCATAGCATACTGAATTTGACTGTGTATATTTAAGTGTTATAAGAGCTACTATGAGGTCTCTTACGGCACTTTCAGGTATTTCCTTATTTTTTGTAACTACGTTGTTTAAAAGTTCTCTGTCGATTCTGAAGTTATTTCTCTTCTGTATTCCAAAAACCTGTTTAATTTCTGTTTCATCGGGAACATATTCAGGGTCTATCTTGATGATATTGTATGAACCCTTTCTTTTTGATTTAAGAATTTCAAGAGCTTCATCGGTATATCCGGGAGCAATTATTCCGTCAGATACCTCTCTTTTGATTATTGTTGCCGTAACAGCGTCACACACATCACTAAGCGCGATGAAATCACCGAAGGATGACATTCTGTCAGTACCTCTGGCTCTTGCGTATGCGCAGGCAAGGGGTGAATCGTCAAGGCCTTCGATATCATCAACGAAGCAGGCTTTTTTAAGTTTATCGCTCATCTTAATTCCTACTGCCGCAGATGTGGGACTTACGTGTTTAAAAGAAGCGGCTGCACATACGCCAAGGGCTTCTTTTATCTCCTTAACAAGCTGCCAGCTGTTAAATGCATCAAGAAAGTTAATATATCCGGGTCTGCCGTTTAATATCTCTATGGGAAGTTCCTTTCCGTCAGCCATATATATTTTTGCAGGCTTCTGGTTGGGGTTACAGCCATATTTAAGCTCAAATTCTTTCATATCCGTTCTCCTTTTTTGTGATACATTACATAAGGTTTTTGTTATACATTACGCTCTGAACCGAACCGTCGTTCAAATCAATATATCTGACATAAAGTGAGATTTTATTGTCCTCATTGAGGTTATTCCATAAGTTTTCAGCAAACTCATCTATGTCGTCGGGAATCTCAACTCTTTCAGGCTCTCCCTGGAATGTGGGTATGGGATTTCCGTTGCACTCGTATGTATGGATAAAGTGGCCAAGGCCTTTTAAAGGCTTATAGTCAAATGTATATCTGGCGCACTCGCTTCCTTCAGCGTCCATAGACTTGAGTATGCTCATGGAATATACGAAATCATTGGCATCAAATGTAATCATACCGCTGATTCTTGGTGTGAAGTTAGGGGCATCGGGCTCAAACTGTCTTGTTTCAAGGGCCTCTTTAAATGATTTTCCTGCTGTTACAAAATCATATATAGTATCGGTCTGGTCACCGTTTGTAACAATGAGTTTATTTCCTGTCTTTCTTATGGGATGGTATATTATAAGGCTGGGGTCCTCAACCTTGGACTCATCAAAGGGATATATTGTTATGTCCTCTCCCTCTTCCTTGAATATACGGTTTCTGCTGTTTTCGCTTCTGCCCATAATGAAATATGCTGTGGCAGCCTTTTTACCGTCGGCAGTCTTTCCTATAACGATGCCTCTGCCCACATATTCATTGTCTTTTATGAGTTCACCTATATTATTAATTTTATAAATGTCCATAGCTTTCTCCTTTTTCAGCTATCTCCCCGGCTACCTTTTCGGCGGCAGCAGGAAGAAGTATCCATTCAGCCTGTTCCATTACTCTTTTCTGCAGTATTTCGGGCGTATCGCCGTCTTCAATATATACAGCCTTCTGGCTTATGATTTTTCCGCCGTCGGGTATCTCATTGACAAAATGCACCGTAGCGCCTGTGACCTTTACGCCATACTCCAAAGCCTTCTCGTGGACGTGCAGTCCATAACAGCCTTTTCCGCAGAATGAAGGTATAAGAGACGGATGGATATTGATTATCCTTTCAGGCCACTGTGATGTGAAGTCCGCACTCAGTATACACATAAATCCCGCAAGGATTATCATTTGTATGCCGTTATCCTTAAGAATTTTGGATAATTCGTCCTCAAATTCTTTCTGTCTGCCCTTTTCCTTTATTACGACAGCGGTTTTTATTCCGTTGTTTTTTGCTCTTTCAAGGGCATAGGCATCGGCCTTATCAGATATGACTATCTCAATTCTGCCGCTTTTGATTATTCCGGATTTTTCGGCATCTATAAGCGCCTGAAGATTTGTACCTCCTCCGGAGACAAAAACAGCTATTTTCGTTTTATTATCCATTTTAGGCCTCCGTTAAGCGATTATGACACCTTCGTCGCTCTTTACAACTTCTCCGATAACATAAGCGTCTTCACCGTTTGCTCTGAGTATTTCAAGAGCTTTGTCCTTATCGGCGCTGTTTACGATTATGCTCATTCCTACACCCATATTGAATGTATTGAACATATCTCTTTCAGGAATATTTCCTTCCTTAGCAATAAGGTCAAATATAGGAAGCACCTTAAGGGCTGACTTATCTATCTTAGCACTGTATCCCTTAGGTATGCTTCTGGGAATATTCTCGTAGAATCCGCCGCCTGTTATATGAGATACAGCCTTTATTGTAACCTGCTCTGAAAGAGCAAGCACAGGCTTAACATATATCTTAGTAGGTGTAAGAAGGACTTCGCCAAGGGACTTGCCGCCAAGTTCCTCAAGGGGAGCCTTAATATCTTTGTTTTCGATATCAAAAACCTTTCTTACAAGTGAAAATCCGTTTGAATGAACACCGCTTGAAGGAAGTCCGATTATAACGTCTCCCTCAGTAACTGTGCTGTTGTCAAATACCTTTTTCTTATCAACTACACCAACGGAAAATCCTGCAAGGTCATATTCGTCTATGCCGTAGAAACCGGGCATTTCAGCAGTTTCTCCGCCTATAAGAGCAGCTCCTGACTGAACACAGCCTTCAGCAACGCCCTTTACTATTTCGGCTATCTTTTCGGGCACATTTTTGCCGCAGGCAATATAGTCGAGGAAAAATAAAGGCTTAGCTCCGCAGCAGATAATGTCGTTTACACACATTGCCACGCAGTCAATACCGATTGTATCGTGCTTGTCCATAATAAAGGCAAGCTTGAGCTTTGTTCCTACACCGTCTGTACCGCTTACAAGAACGGGTCTTTCCATACCTGTAATATCCAGTTCAAAAAGTCCTCCGAATCCTCCGATATCAGAAGCCGCACCTGCTGTAATAGTTCTTGCGATATGCTGTTTCATAAGCTCCACAGCCTTGTATCCGGCAGTTATATCAACGCCTGCTGCTTTGTAGCTCTCACTCATGCTCTTCATTTTCTCTCGCCTTCTTTCCGTCTGTTATCTTCTGTTCAAATCTGCTCTTAGATGCTGTCTTGGGTACTTCCGTAGGATATTTTCCGTCAAAGCATGCTGCACAGAATCCGCCGCAGTGGCTTCCGCCCGCAAGGAGGCTTACATATTCCGTATTAAGATATCCAAGACTGTCTACACCGATTATTTCAGCTATTTCTTCAACTGTGTGATGATTAGCTATAAGATTTTCTCTTGAATCTATATCTGTTCCATAGTAGCAGGGATTTGTGAAAGGAGGAGCTGAAACTCTCATATGTACTTCTTTTGCTCCCGCGTTTCTCAAAAGCTGAACTATTCTTTTGCTTGTTGTTCCCCTTACGATGGAGTCGTCAATAAGGACTACTCTTTTTCCCTTTACCGTTTCGGATACGGGATTGAGTTTAATTTTTACCTTATCTTCTCTTGATTTCTGTCCGGCAGCTATGAATGTTCTGCCGATATATTTATTCTTTATAAATCCGATACCGTAGGGTATTCCCGACTGTCTTGAATATCCTATGGCAGCATCTATTCCTGAATCGGGTACGCCGATTACTATATCAGCCTGTACGGGATGCTCAAGGGCAAGGAATGTACCTGCTCTGAGTCTTGCATTATGTACGGAATGTCCGTCGATAACCGAGTCAGGACGCGCAAAATATATATATTCGAATACACACATTGAAGGGTCTGCCTTTCCGCAGTGGTCCTCAATTGTACGCACTCCGTCTTTATCAAATACAACTATTTCACCGGGCTTAAGGTCTCTTATAAGAGTAGCACCTACGGCATCAAGGGCGCAGCTTTCGCTGGCAACCACATATTTTCCGTCATCTGTTATACCGTAGCAGAGGGGTCTGAATCCTCTTTCGTCCCTTGCGGCAATAAGCTTTGAAGGTGACATAATAACAAGTGAATATGCACCCTTTATCTTATACATAGCTCTGTTTACCGCTTCTTCGATGGAAGAACAGTTAATTCTCTCTCTTATGATTATGTATGAGATGACCTCAGTGTCGCTGGTAGTATGGAATATGGAGCCGTTCATTTCAAGTTCTTCTCTGAGCTCCATTGAATTTACAAGATTTCCGTTATGGGCAAGGGCCATTCTGCCTTTGATATGGTTTACAACTATGGGCTGAGCATTGGCTCTGTCATTGCTTCCCGTTGTACCGTATCTTACGTGGCCTACAGCCATATTTCCCTGTCCGAGCTTTTCGATAACAGGTTTTGTAAATACATCGTTTACAAGACCCACGTCTTTATGTGAACTGAAAAGTCCGTCGTCATTTATTACTATACCGCAGCTTTCCTGCCCTCTGTGCTGAAGGGCGAAAAGTCCGTAATACGCCATAGGCGCAAGGTCGCAGGTCTCATTGGCAAATACGCCGAAAACTCCGCATTCTTCTCTTAATGAACTCATAAAATTACTCCCCCATTAAACGGCGCATAACTTCCTGATACGCCTCCTCTGTACCGCCAAGGTCTCTTCTGAAACGGTCCTTATCAAGCTTTTCGTTAGTGTCTTTATCCCAAAGTCTGCAGGTGTCAGGTGAAATTTCGTCAGCAAGAACGATAGTTCCGTCTGAAAGTCTGCCAAACTCAATCTTAAAGTCAACAAGCTTGATGTTAAGGCCTAAGAAATATGCTTTAAGAGTATCATTAACTGTAAATGCCATTTTCTTTATTGTTTCGATTTCTTCTCTTGTGGCAAGCTTAAGAGCGATTGCATGATAAGCATTCATAAGAGGGTCGCCGAGTTCATCATTTTTATATGAAAATTCGATAGTAGGCTCATCAAAAACGATACCTTCTTCAACGCCGAAACGTTTTGCAAATGAACCTGCTGAAATATTTCTGATTATTACTTCAAGGGGTACGATGCTTACTTTTTTAACTACAGTTTCTCTGTCGTTAAGCTCTTCTACAAAGTGTGTAGGAACGCCTTTTTTCTCAAGAACCTGCATAAGCATATTTGTCATTCTGTTGTTGATTGAACCTTTTCCGACGATAGTGCCCTTCTTCTCGCCGTTAAAAGCTGTTGCGTCATCTTTATATGACACGATATATAATTCAGGATTTTCTGTAGCGTAAACTTTCTTTGCCTTGCCTTCGTATAACTGTTCCTTTTTTTCCATTTTTATTTTCTCCTTTTATTCTTTTTAAAAATTAGTTTTTACTGTACTTTGCTGTTACATCTGCATTTTTTGCAAGTATTTTTTCTCTGTTTGCCACTCTGTCAGCTTTAAGCTTATCGGCAAGATCTTTTTCCGTTAAGGCAAGGATCTGAACAGAAAGTAAAGCGGCATTGGCTGCTCCGTTTATGGCAACAGTAGCTACAGGTATGCCTGTTGGCATCTGAACTGTTGAAAGAAGAGCGTCCATGCCGCTTAATGTATCATTTTTTACGGGTATTCCAATAACAGGGAGCGTTGTGTTTGCTGCGATTGCTCCCGCAAGGTGTGCCGCCATACCGGCTGCCGCGATTATAACGCCAAAACCGTTATCAGCTGCGTTTTCTGAAAATGCCTTTGCTTCCTCAGGTGTTCTGTGCGCTGAATAAACGTGCACTTCATAGGGCACGCCGTATTCGTCAAGCTTGTCAAATGCTTTTGATACTACAGGAAGATCACTGTCACTGCCCATAATAATAGCTACCTTTTTCATAAAAAATACCTCCGGAAATAAATTGTAAAATGGAAAGTTATTTGCGAATCACACAAATAAAAAAGGACAGTCCTATCCCTTGTGTGTTGATAAAAACTGCCCAGACGGTCGACAAAAACCTTATTTCCTCCGCTCCCCTATGGTAAACCCCATAATTCCGTCAGTTACGGAGGACTCTTTTTACCTTTATATTTTAACATTCAACGCAATTTAAGCCAATATGCCCATTAAACAAATTAAATAATTAGTTTAGACAAAATATATCAAAAACCAACAAAAATAATTTTAAGCATATATTACTTTTATAAAGATATCTATTCCAAAACTTATACAATCTGGAAGATGTAAAATTTCAAATAGTCTGTTTCGGGAACATTCCAAAGTATGGGATGGTCGGGAGACTGCTGTCTGGCCTCTATCTGTCTCAGCTCAACTCCAGCATCTGCTGCCGCTGAGCGGAGCATCTTTCTGAAAAGTTCGTCTTTCATAAAATGAGAGCATGAACAGGTTGAAAGATATCCTCCCCTTGGAAGTATCTTCATGGCCTTCATATTTATTTCTTTATATCCTCTTTCGGCGTTTTTAACCGTAGCGGAGCTTTTTGTAAATGCGGGAGGGTCAAGTATTATATAGTCATAGGGCTTTTTGCCACTCTCAGCTATCTCCGTAAGAAGTTCAAATACATCCGCACATACGAAATCCATATTTTTGAATCCGTTAAGTTCCGCATTTTTTCTTGTCATCTCAACGGCATCCTTGGATACGTCTACAGCCGTAACCATTTCTGCTCCGGCAGCCGCACAGTTAAGGGCAAAGGCACCCGTATGGGTAAAACAGTCAAGGACTTTTTTGCCCGGAGCTATTTTAGCTGCTGCCAGTCTGTTATATTTCTGGTCAAGGAAAAATCCTGTCTTCTGTCCGTTTATATAGTCTACATTATATTTAATGCCGTTTTCCTCTATTATGGTCTTTCCGTCGGTATCCGTCAGAAGTCCTTCACCTTCATAAAATGCCTTGTACTCTTCCATACCTTCTTTTTCACGTATCTTTACGTCATTTCTTTCATATAAAACTTCTATTGTTTCTCCCATATTTCTGAGGGTTCTTACAATTATGGGGAAAAGCATATCCTTTATATTGTCAATACCCAGGCTGAGACACTGCGTAACAAGGACACTGCCAAATCTGTCTACTGTAAGTCCGGGGAATTTGTCAGCTTCTCCGAATATAAGCCTGCAGCAGTCAAAATCTTTGCCCATAACGGTTTTTCTGTATTCAAGGGCGTATTTTACCCTTCTTTCCCAAAAGGCTTCGTCAAATCTGTCGTTGGCATTATCGGATATAACCCTTACTCTTATCTTAGAGTTATCATTTATAAAGCCTGAGCCCATATATCTGTTTTTAGTAGACAAAACATCTACTATATCTCCGTTTTCATATCCGCCTTCTATTGCCAGTATCTCGTCAGCAAATACCCATGGATGTCCACCTTTTAACGCTCTTACCGCCTTATCTGTAACTGTTACCGATGTATATTTTCTTTCTGTTTTCATTTTCTTCTTCCTTTTTTTCATATTTATTGATTAATTTTACCACAATACTTAAAAACCAACAACAAAAAAGCTTGTTTGACATAAAATCTTGTTGTATAATATAGAACATAATTCTCAAAAAAGGAGTATGATAAATGAAAAACATAAATCTGCAGTTTATTAAGAGATTAGTCGTTTACTTGATAGGTGTATATTTCACAGCGGTTGCCATAGCTATTTCCAAAATGACACCCCTGGGAATTTCGCCAAATTCTTCCCTTCCCAATGAAATCAGCCTAATTCTTGACGCAAATCTTGGTCTTGTGACCGCCATAGTTTTTGCATCATTTGTTTTTATACAGTGGATACTCCTCGGAAAGGATTTCAAAGTTATAAATTTCATACAGGTACTGCTCTCAATAATTTACGGATTTTTTGTTAATTCAGCGGTTGCACTGGTAAACAGGGTACTTCCTCCCTGTGATACATATCTGCTTCAGATAATATATACTCTTGTAAGTGCCGTCCTTCTTGGTGCTGCCGTAAAGGTTTATCTGGCTCCAAAGGTAATGGCTCTTCCGGCCGAGGGACTTGCTCAGGCAGTTGCGCAGAGATTTAAAATTCCATTTCCTACTGCAAAAAATGTCTGTGATATAACAATCGTTACAATATCCGTTATACTTTCCTTTGCATACTTCGGAACCCTTTACGGAATCAGAGAAGGCACAATAATCCATGCCATACTTGTCGGAAGGTCAGTTAAATTAGCCGATAAGCTCTTTGGCAGAAAACTTGATAATTTTATATGGGGAAAATCTGTTTTAGCTGTAAATGAATGCACAGACTAAAATTTAGCCAAAAATTTTCACAACAAAATATATGCAGTTAAAAATATATGGTATCCGGCCAATAGACCGGGTACCTTTTTTATGTCTGGAAACTTAAATATATAATAACTTCATCTCTGCTTGAATACTGCTGTACGCATTGTTGCTCTGTTTCAGCTTTTATGTTTCTCAATTATCGTTAAATAAATTTCACTATTCATTGACTTTCTCGATATTCGAGTTATAATTAAAATATAAAACTCGATAATCGAGAAAAGAGGTGTTGATATGCCCAGGGAACGATTTAAAACCCTAACTGAGCAGATGTTTTATATACTGCTTTGTTTAAATAAGGAATGCCGTGGAGTCGATATTTTGGAAATGGTCAGAAACCTTACCGACGGACGTGTCAGCATCGGCTCCGGAACTTTATATGACCTGCTGGAACAATTTTATGAAGAAGGTATGATAACAGAAACAAAGTCTGAAGGAAGACGGCGTAGTTATATAATCACTGAAAAGGGA